>JAISSL010000004.1 GCA_031273145.1 Zoogloeaceae bacterium
GCCGTCGTGGTCAATTACCGGCCGGGGAAAAATCCAGACACCGGCGAAGACATCATGGAGCCGATCCCGGAAAACGAATTGAAGCAAATCGAAAATCTGGTGCGGGAAGCCATGGGATACGACAACGCGCGGGGCGATTCGCTCTCTGTTGCCAATGCGCCTTTCACCCAGGAACCCAAGGCGGAAGAAAAGGCATTCTGGAAAGACCCGGAACACATTACGCTGGGGCTGGCAATCCTGCAATATCTGGTGATTGGCGGCATCATCTTTGCCATTTATTTTGCGATGATTCGTCCGGTACTGCGGGCGATGTTCCCGCCGCCGCCAGAGCCTGAAAAAGATGTGGCGGCAGAAGCTGCGGCAGCGGCAGCAGAAGCCGCAGCGGCGGCAGAAGCAGAAGCAGCGGCAGAGGCAGAAGCTGCGGCGGCGGCAGAAGCAGAAGCTGCGGCAGCGGCAGAAGCAGAAGAGGCGGCGGCGGCAGCAGAAGCAGCAGGAACAGAAGCTGCCATGGCAGAAGGCATGGAAGGAGAAGAAGGAGAATACCCAATGACACCTGAACAGGAAGCCGAAAAAACCCAGCAACAACTGGAACTCGACAGCTTCAAAGCCAAACTGGAAAGGGCGCGGCAGATTGCCGCGTCCGACCCGAACATTGTGGCCAATGTGATCAACGACTGGCTGAGTGGGCCATCCGATGAATCATGACAGAAGGCAAAAAGGAGATACGAAATGGCAATGGCATCAGCAGCAGCACCTTCAGACGAAAGCGTTGAAAAGAGCGCCATCCTGCTCGTCAATCTGGGCGAGACGTATGCAGTAGATGCCCTGAAACTCTTTGGCCCGCGCGAGGTACAGAAACTCGGTCAGGCAATGGTGACCCTGAAATCCGTGCCGCGCTCCAAGGTGGAAGCCGTGCTGGATGAATTCATCGCGGCATCGGAAGCGCAACTCTCGGTTCACATGGATACGGAGAGTTACCTTCGTTCCGTGCTCTCCAAGGCGCTGGGGGACGACAAGGCTTCCAACCTTCTTTCCCGCATGTTGCACGATGGCGAGACCAACGGGATTGAAGGCTTGAAGTGGATGGACGCGAGTACCGTAAACGACCTGATCAAGAACGAGCACCCGCAGATTATCGCAACCATCCTGGTGCACCTTGAGCGCGACCATGCCAGTGAGATCATGGGGTATTTTTCCGAGCGGCTACGCAACGACGTGGCGCTCAGAATCGCGACCCTTGAAGGCATCCAGCCGAATGCCCTGCATGAACTGAACGAGGTCATGCTGCAACTGCTTGCGGGTTCTGCCAGCATCAAGAAAACGGCGATGGGCGGGGCGCGGACTATGGCGGAAATCCTGAACTACAGCGGTTCGGCGCAGGAAACTTCGGTCATTGAGGCCATCAAGGAATACGACCCGGATTTGGCACAGCGAATCCTGGATGAAATGTTCGTGTTTGAAAATCTGCTTGATCTGGATGACCGTTCCGTGCAGGTACTGCTGCGGGAAATCCAGTCCGATTCTCTGGTTACGGCGCTGAAGGGCGCTTCCGAGCCGCTCAGGGAAAAGATCTTCAAGAACATGTCGTCACGGGCGTCCGACATGCTGCGCGAAGACCTGGAATCCCGTGGGCCGGTAAGGGTGTCCGAGGTCGAGACCGAGCAGAAGGAAATCCTGAAGGTGGTGCGTCGTCTGGCGGACGAAGGACAGATTGTCCTCGGCGGCGCAGGCGGCGAACAAATGGTTTGATGAGGCTATCATGGCTGGCGGCGTGATTCGTGGCGAAGAACTGGCGGCTTTCACCCTCTGGGAGGCCGAAGATTTTGCTGCGCCCTTGGTGGAAGAACTGGAAGAGGCCATCATCCCGCCGCCGCCAAAACCGCCGCCGCCAAAGCCGGTTACGATTATGCCCGAACCTGACCCGGAGCCGGAACTCGAATCGGAACCGGAGCCTGAACCCGAACCGGAGCCAGAACCGGAGCCGGAAATAATTGATGAGCCATCGGGCGAGGTGGAAGTCAGTCAGGTTGTTCTGCCGCAGATGGGATTGTCGCTTCCCACGGCGGAGGAGATTGAGCAGATTCAGGAAGAATCACGGCAGAATGGTTATCGCGTTGGTTTTGGCGAAGGCCGGACGGCAGGCTACGAAGAAGGCTTGCGTTCCGGGCATACGGAAGGCTACAAGGACGGGTTTGATACCGGGCGTCAGACGGGATTTCAGGAAGGCGCCAGCGCGGCAAAGAATTACGAAGGCGAAATTTACCGGCTCTGCCAGGGCGTGCAGGGCGCGATGGCGGTATTCGATCAGGAGATAGCCGAATCGGTGCTTGCCTGCGCCCTGGAAGTCGCCGGACAAATGACCCGCGCGGCCATGCAGGTTCAGCCGGAACGCTTGCTGCCGGTCATTCAGGAGGCGCTTGCCGCGCTGCCCCTGCATCATGGTTCGGTGACCCTGTTCGTGTCGCAGGCGGATGCCGCGCTAGTGCGCGAACATCTGGAGGATCAGTTTACCCAGGAAGGCTGGATGATTCAGGAAGATAGTTCGTTGCAGCCGGGGGATTGCAGGATACGTTCCGGTTCCAGTGAAATTGACGCCCGTCAGGAAAGTCGCTGGCGGCGCGTGCTGGATAGAATCGGCCTTTCTACGGAATGGCTGGAGAACAAACCGTGAGCGGCGCGGAGAGTCTGCCGGAAACGGCGCGGGTTCGCATTACCCGCTGGCGCAACCTGCTGGAACAGATCGGGGTTGCCGCGCAGAACATCGAGCCGTTCCGGGTTACGGGCAGGCTAACCCGAATCAACGGGCTGGTCATGGAAGCCTCCGGCCTCAAGCTGCCGCTGGGGAGTAACTGTTCGGTACTGCCGCCCGGCGGGCGCTCGGTTGAAGCGGAAGTGGTCGGCTTCAACGACGAAAAACTTTTTCTCATGCCTTCTGATGATCTGTATGGTCTTGCGCCCGGCGCGGTCGTTGAGGCGCTGGAACCGGCGGTTGCGCCGCCCCTGGTAGGACAGAATTCGTCGCAACGCCGCCGTGCCACTGACCGCGCCAAACAGGCGCCGGTCGGAGAATCTCTTTTGGGGCGCGTGCTGGATGGCGTGGGGCGACCGCTGGATGGCAAGGGGCCGATCAACCCGGAAGCGCACCGTTCCCTGCAAAGTCGTCCCTATAATCCGATGGGACGCGCCCCGATCGAGCATGTGCTGGATGTTGGCGTGCGCGCCATCAACGGGATGCTGACGGTTGGGCGCGGGCAGCGGATGGGGCTGTTTGCCGGTTCGGGCATTGGCAAATCCATGCTGCTCGGCATGATGGCGCGTTATACCAATGCGGAAATCATCGTGGTCGGGCTGATTGGCGAACGGGGGCGCGAAGTCAAGGAATTCATTGACCAGATTCTTGGGGAGGCGGGACTGGTGCGCTCTGTTGTGGTTGCCGCGCCTGCCGATACCGGCCCGCTCATGCGCTTGCAGGGCGCGGCCTATGCCACCACCTTGGCGGAATACTTCCGGGATCAGGGCAAGCATGTCCTGCTCATCATGGATTCGCTCACCCGTTATGCGATGGCGCAACGGGAGGTCGCCCTGGCGATTGGCGAACCGCCGGCAACGCGCGGTTATCCGCCTTCTGTCTTTGCGCGCCTGCCGCAACTGGTTGAGCGGGCGGGGAATGGGCCGGAAGGCGGCGGTTCCATTACCGCCTTTTATACGGTGCTGGCGGAAGGCGACGACCAGCAAGACCCCATTGCGGACTCCTCGCGCGCCATTCTGGACGGGCATATCGTGCTGACCCGCGCTTTAGGCGATGCCGGTCATTATCCGGCGATTGACATTGAGCAATCCATCAGCCGCGCGATGGTCAATCTCATCACCCCGGAACATCTGAATCGCGTTCGCCGTTTCAAGTCGCTTTTTTCGCGCTATCAGCGGTCCCGCGATCTGATTTCGGTGGGGGCGTATGTGCCGGGTTCCGACCCGGTGCTGGATGAGGCGGTTCAGATGTATCCGGCGATGGAAAAGTATCTGCAACAGGATTTCAACCAATCCGCCCCGTTTGAGGATAGTCTGCGCGATCTGGACGGACTGTTTGCCGCCTCGGAACATTGAGCGGGAGGGTTTAACGGGCTATGGCGCGTTTTTCCTTACAGCCTTTGCTGGATTTGATGCGCGAGCGAACCGACGAGGCCACGCGCAAGCTGGGACAATTGATTGCCGTTGAGCAAAGCGCACGGGGACGGTTGCAGCTTTTGCTGGACTATCGGGAAGAATATCTTGCCAATTTTCGCAACGCGCAGGGTACGGGATTGACCCTGCAAAGCTGGCGCAATTATCAGGAATTTTTAACGCAGCTTGACGAAGCCATCCGACAACAGACGGCTCAGGTTGAGGTTACCGCGAAAAATACGGCGCAAGGGCAAAAGCACTGGAAAGAACAGAATACCCGCATGAAGGCCATTGATACCCTGGCGGTTCGCCACCAACGCGCGGAAGAGAAAAAATTTCTCAAACAGGAACAGAAACAACAGGACGAAATTTCTTCCCGCAATCATGGCCGGGAGCGGTGAGGTCTTGGCCTTGCGGGTCTTGGCAGACGGCGATTGAAAAAACCGTTGGCCTTGTAGGCGGGAATGACGGATGGAGAGACGCAAGAGCACTGAATACACGCGGGAATGACTTTTGCCGGGACGCAGGTTGCGTCCCCTACAGGCGTTTTGAGGCAAGCGCCTTCTTTCTTGCGGCAAGGATTCCGCAATACAAAATCTTCTACGCATCGCCCCACAAGCCTTGCAGGATGGCGAGCGCGGCAAGGCTTGCCGTTTCGGTGCGGAGTGTGCGGGAACCAAGCTGAACCGGGCAGAATCCGGCAGCATGGGCGGCTTCAATTTCCAGCGGGTCGAACCCGCCTTCCGCGCCAATCAGCAACGTGATTGGCGTATCCGGCGCGGGACGTTTCAGGGTAGAGAAGCGCGGTTTTGCATCCGGCAACAGGAGTAGTTTCAGGCCGGGCAATTTCTCGCCTTTCTTGCCCATTTCCCTCAACCAGTTTTCCAACGGGATAATCGGCTTTATTTCCGGTATCCGGTTGCGTCCGCATTGCTCGCAGGCGGAGATCGCAATTTCCTGCCAGCGCGCGCGCCGTTTTTCCGCCCGTTCCTTATCAAGCCTGCTTACGCTGCGCCGTCCTGTCAATGGCAAAAAGGCAGTAACGCCCAGTTCTACCGCCTTTTGCAGGGTATAGTCCATCTTTTCGCCGCTTTGCAGGGTTTGCGCGAGATGAATAGAGAGGGGCGATTCGCGCTCAATCGGGCAATGTTGCCCTAGTCTGACCTCAACCTTGCCCCGGTTGAGGGTAACGATTTGAGCCGGGTATTCGCCGCCGGTTCCGTCAAATAAGGTGAGAGGCTCGCCCACTGTGAGGCGAAGAACGTGGACGGCGTGATGCGCGACTTTTGGCGGCAATGCAAATATGCGCTCTGGCGCGTTTACGGGCGCGCAAAAAAAACGGGGCGGGGCAGTCATGCGGCGGATTCTGCGGGTTGGTCGGCAGCTTTTTTCTTCGCGCTTTTTTCGGCGCGGGCGGCGCGGACGGCTCTTGGGTCGGCAATCAGGGGACGATAGATTTCCACCCGATCCCGGTCGCGCAGGGGAGCGTCCGGCTTGGCGAGTTTGGCGAAAATGCCGAATTTGCTTGTCGCGGGGTCAATCTCTGGATATTTTTCCATGAGGCCGGATGCCTTGACGGCGGCAAGGACGGTACTCCCGGCGGGAAGGCGGAGGGTGACGATTTCCTGCCTGTGCGGCAGGGCATAGATGACTTCGACGGAAATGGTTTCAGACATGGCTTGCTCCATAGATTTGTTCGGCGCGTTTTACGAAGGCGTCGACGAAGGTATTGGCGATGT
>JAISSL010000072.1 GCA_031273145.1 Zoogloeaceae bacterium
TCGAACGCTGCGGCAAAACGCCAAGCCCGGCTCATCCCAAAGCCTTTCCGGGCGTCCGTGAGGTTTTTTCAATCGTGCTGCTCATTTGACTGTCTCCTTAAGAAATACTGCTTTTCCAAGATTTAGTTTGAATGGATTGGTAGGACAACGGAAAGAGGATGGATGCGCTGGCACAAATGGAATATCGCCACCTCTTCGGTGATAGCTAATCACTTCACCAAGAGTTTTTCCGTCAGACCGCCTTACTATAGCCAGACCACTTCGCCTCAGAGTTACGCTGTCACTGGATGTCTCTATGTACACGTCGTCAGACACATAAAAATAATCATCCGAAGGCTTGGCTTTCTCCTGCGACGGAAGTTTTACATTGTCCCATTGATCAAATCTCTCTGGGGGCAGCTTTACCGTCTCATACACATTGATACCCCCGTCAATGGCGCACATTCGCTTCACTTTAGCATTGTAGTAGAAAATCTGTCCTCCACCATACCAGAAGGAAGCTGCCAGCCAAGCGAGGGCGACAAGCGCAAAGACAGGGGTGATGATGAGGTTCCATCTCCCTTCTGTCTTTTCGCAGGTGCTGCGCCAGAGTTTCCAGAGCAGACGAGCCAACGCCACCCATACGGCGATGATAATCAAGAAAATAAGCGCGATCATGGCGCTATCGAACCTCGCAAGCAACGGCAAGCGGTCAAGCGCAGTACGTTAGTGTTCCAGAACATCCGGTACTCCTTTTTCATTACGATGCGTCATTTCATGCAAAACGCAAAACTACGCGCCCGGATGCGCCCTGTCAACCTGTTTTTAAGAGACAGGATGCAGGCGCGCCCTTGTGATTCGCTACTCCCGTCATTCTCGCGTGGGCAGAAATTCAGCTTCCAACGTAGTGGATTCTGCGCCCCCGCGAAGCAAGGCGCAGAATGACGGGCAGAGGGTGGTTGTCATTCCGCGCGAAGTCGCGGAATCCAGTCTTGTAGCGGGACGCAGGTTGCGTCCCCTACAAATATTTCTATGCGTAAAGCCTCTTTTCAATGCGCGGTATCTTTGAATTTGTCCGTAGGGGCGGCAACCTGCCGCCCGCAAGCCCCCGTTATTTCAGCGCAGGCAGAAAACCAGTGCTTTTGCGTCTCCCCTCCGTCATTCCCGCGTAGGCGGGAATAGCGTAGGGGATTCCTATAAAGCGCAACCCATCCCGTCTTTTAAAATTGAATCACTTCCAAAACCCACGGAATTTTCCCGCGTAAGTGCTAGAATCGCCGGGTTTTGATGTGGTGCCATCCAACTTTCCGGCAGACTTCATGAGCGAAGAAAAAAATCCCATCGGCGATTCGGACGAGCTGCATGAGCAGCTGCATGAGATCGAGCATCTGCTTGCCCGGCACAAGCTGGTCGAGGCGTTGGTGCATCAGCAGAATACCGAGCGCCAGGAACTGATAGACGGCCTGATTCACCGGCAAAACCAGAACGATCTCCATCGCAAGCTGGATCGGATGCACTCGGCGGACATCGCCTACGTTCTGGAAGCGTTGCCGCTGGAAGACCGGCTGCTGGTCTGGGATATGGTGCGCTCGGAACGGGATGGGGAAATCCTGCTGGAAGTCTCCGACGCGGTGCGGGAAACCCTGATTGATTCGATGGAGCGGCATGAACTCGTAGCCGCTGCCGAATCGCTGGATACCGACGAACTGGCCGATCTTGTCCCCGACCTGCCGCAGGAAGTCGTCGAGGACGTTTTCCAGTTGCTGCCTTCGGAAGAGCAGGAACAGTTGCGGGCGGCCATCTCGTACCCGGAAGGCACGGTCGGCGCCCTGATGGATTTCGATATGGTCACGGTGCGCGAAGATGTCACGCTGGAAGTCGTGCTTCGCTATCTGCGCCGCTTTGAGGAATTGCCCGAACATACCGACAAGATTTTCGTGGTCGACCGCGACAGTGCGCTGGAAGGACTCTTAACCCTGGAAAGTCTGCTCATCCACGATCCCGAAACGAACGTGCGGGATGTCATGAAAAAGGAGATGATGAGCTTTCATCCGGTCGACCGCGCGGAAGACGCGGCGCAAGCCTTCGAGCGGTACGACCTCGGCTCCGCGCCGGTCGTGGATGAAAATAACCGGGTCATCGGGCGGATTACGCTGGTGGCCGTGGTCGACTTCATCCGCGAGGAAGCCGAAGCCGAACAGCTTGCCAAGGCCGGTCTGCGCGAGGAAGAAGATATTTTCGCGTCCGTCTGGCGTTCGGTACATAACCGTTGGTCGTGGCTGGCGGTCAATCTGATCACGGCGTTCGTGGCTTCCCGCGTCATCAGCGTCTTTGAGGGGACGATTGAAAAAACGGTGGCGCTTGCCGCCCTGATGCCGATTGTCGCGGGGATTGGCGGCAATTCCGGCAACCAGACCATCACCATGATTGTCCGGGCGGTTGCGATGGGACAGGTAAAGGCGGATGCCGCCAGACGGCTGCTGAAAAAGGAACTGGGCGTTGCCCTGATCAACGGCATATTATGGGGAGGGATACTGGGCGTTCTGGCCTGGTATCTCTACAACAGCGTTCCCTTGGGGCTGGTGATGACTGCGGCAATGACCCTGAATCTGCTGCTGGCGGCTACTGCCGGAGTGGGCGTTCCGCTCATTCGCCTGCGCCTTGGCGGCGATCCGGCGCTTGGCAGCTCGGTCATGATTACCGCGCTCACCGACTCCGGCGGATTTTTCATCTTTCTTGGTCTGGCAACGCTCTTTCTCCTCTGATTTTTCTGAAGCCGCAAACATGTTCAAACCATCGTTTATTTTGGCCTTGTTGATTGGGCTGGGTACGCTGTGCGCCAAGGTGCTTGCATTGGATACAGTCCGTGTTTTCAATCATCATCCTTCTGTTTAATTTGTGCTATAAAGGCATCGGACATATTGACCTTGCCCAGGGATGACAGGTTAGGGGTTCCACAGCCCCGCCGGTGCGCGTAAGCCAGTGTCGCTTTCGCGTATGCCGCCCGTTCAAGGTTTTATGTTCAGCCATGTGCTTCGTCAGGTTCCATCCCTGGTTGCACAGCCATCTGGATAGCTCAGCTTGGTAGAGCGGTCAATTTTTAATTGACATGTCGCGGGTTCGACTCCCGCTCCAAAAAAGCCCTGATACGGCTTGGTGCAGTACCTGTAACACCCGCCGGCTGCGGGAGTTTCTCGAAAACTTCCGCTGCTGACCCGGTCTGGCATTCTGCCCGCGCGACGGGCACGGTTTGAGACGCAGGGCAGAGAAAGGCGTTCCCGGACAGCAGCATCGTTCAGGGGAAACCGGACTTTGCCTGCCTTACGAACTTCCCCCGCCGCGCCGAAAGAAACGCACGCCGGGTCGGCAAGGCCGGCATTTCATACAAGGAAAAAGAAATGCTGCAAAAATTTATCGTCCGTGTGAATGAAAAAGGCATCCTGACCCGGGACGGCGATTTCCGCGCCATTCTGGAACCGGGGCGTTATCGTTTCTGGCCCTTTGGCGGCAAGGCTGCGGTCAGCACCTGCGCGCAGGATTCGGTGATGCTGGCCGAACCGGTGGTCGACTACCTGCAACAACATGACCCGAAGGAAGCGGAAAAACATTTCATCAGCATGATCCTCGGGAAAAATGAAGTCGGCCTGCGTTTTGAAAACGAGACGCCTGTCGAAGTTTTGCCGCCCGACTCACGACGTTTCATCTGGAAAGGGATGAAAACACACCGCTTGGAACGCTTCAATCTTGAATCGGGCGCGGAATTGCCCGGCGAGCTGGCCGCCCGGATCAAGCCGAACACCCCGAAAAACCGCGCGGTGACGGGGCTGGAAGGCATTTTGTTCGTTCAGGTTCCGGCCTATCATGTGGGCGTGTTGAGCATCGACGGGCAGATTTCGGCCTTGCTTGCCCCCGGGTTGAAGGCTTTCTGGCGTTTCAACCGCGACATTCAGGTGGAACTGGTCGATACGCGCCTTCAGGTCATGGAAGTCAGTGGTCAGGAAATCATGACCAAAGACCGCGTGGGTCTGCGAATCAACCTCGTGGCGAGTTGGCGTTACACCGATGTGCAAAAGGCGTTTGCCGCAGTGGGCAAACCGTCCGATTACCTGTACCGGGAATTGCAGTTCGGCCTGCGCGCAGCCGTTGGCACCCGCAGCATCGACGCGATTCTGGAAAACAAA
This sequence comes from Zoogloeaceae bacterium, assembly GCA_031273145.1. Taxonomy (GTDB): domain Bacteria; phylum Pseudomonadota; class Gammaproteobacteria; order Burkholderiales; family Rhodocyclaceae; genus Azovibrio. The sequence goes on from JAISSL010000072.1 coordinate 4,161, forward strand.
CAGGACATCGACGAAATGGTCGCCGCGCATACCAGGGCGAAAATGAGCGGTTTCGGCATTGAGGTCGGCAGCCTCGGCGTGCGGGACATCATCCTGCCGGGTGAGATGAAGGACATCCTCTCCCGCGTCGTGGAAGCGGAAAAGTCGGCGGAGGCCAACGTCATCCGCCGCCGCGAAGAAACCGCCGCAACCCGCTCGCTTCTGAATACCGCCAAGGTCATGGAAGACAATCCGGTAGCCCTGCGGCTGAAGGAACTGGAAACCCTGGAACGGGTCGCCGAACGCATCGACCGCATTTCAGTCTTCGGCGGCCTGGATCAAGTGCTGAACGGCCTGGTGACTTTGAAGGGGAAATAGCGAGGCGCAAGCGGGAGAGTGTCTGTTTTTTTGCATCTCCCGCAAAGGCGCTTGATTCAGGCATGGGTGCGCGTTTCTCCGTCGCCGTTACCGCGCTCACCGACTCCGGCGGATTTTTCATCTTTCTTGGTCTGGCAACCCTCTTTCTCCTCTGATTTTTCTGGAGTCGCAAGCATGTTCAAACCATCGTTTATCTTGGCTGTGCTGATTGGGCTGGGCGCAGCTTACGCGCAGGCAGGGAGAGCAGAGGTGCAGGTGTTGCAGGGAAAAATCGGTTCCGCGCCGATTGTCATGCAGCTTGGGATCAGCAAGGATAGCTATGGTCGTATCGCAGCAGGCGGTCGTTATTTTTACCGTAAATACAAGACCGACATTCCGCTGAGCGGCTATGGAACAGAACAGGGGGATTTACATCTGATTGAGTGGGCATGGAAGGTTGATGATGATTTTGGGGATGATTCAGATGTGCCAGATGGAGCCGTGCGCGCTCGTATCACGTTAACTCCCAAGGGCAAGGGCTGGCGGGGCACATGGCAGGAAAAGGATACCTCAAAAACCCTGCCGGTCACGCTTGAGCCTCTGAACCCGGCTGAACTTGTCGGCGCAAGGTTCAAGGTGTCGGAGTACACGTCGGCATACGATATTGTCAGACTCACCGGGATGTCCCTGCAAGCGGGCGAAAAAGAAACATTCATGGGCTATACGCTAGAGTGGATGGAGGAACCCATCACCAAACTCGACATGTTCCGGGTGCGGGATGGTTTTTCGGATGAGGCGCTGAAACGGATCAACGCCGCGCTTGAAGCGACGCAATTTGAGAGTATCAAGTGGTACTTCGACTGTCAGGGGAATGGCGGATTCAATTTCGAGCAGAGCGTCACGCCGCTTTTTTTGAACAAGCGCCTACTCAGCGTCAGCATATTTACAGACTGGTTTTGCGGGGGCG
>JAISSL010000099.1 GCA_031273145.1 Zoogloeaceae bacterium
TCCTTATCGGGCGGGCGCATGGTCAACAGATTGTCGACAAACAGCCGATAGCCGCGTGGCGTGGGAATGCGTCCCGCCGAAGTATGGGGACTGGCAATGAAACCGGCATCTTCCAGATCGGCCATGACATTGCGGATGGTCGCCGGAGAAAGTTCCAGTCCCGAAAAGCGGGAAAGCGAACGGGAGCCGACCGGCGCGCCATCGGCAATGTAGTGCTCGATCAACGCCTTCAAGAGAGTGCGGGAACGCTCGTCTAGCAGCATGGAAGGTACAAAATCAAAGGGGATTCAGGCATTGTACAAACTACACTGAATCCCCCTCATGGGACGGTGGTGGGTACTGACGGATTTGAACCGCCGACATTCGCCTTGTAAGGGCGACGCTCTACCAACTGAGCTAAGCACCCGGCAGAAAATTATTTTTTTCCGCGCTTGGTGTTTACAGCATCTTTCAGAGTCTTGCCAGGTCTGAATTTCGGCACATTGGTTGCCGGGATGCTGATCGGCTTGCCCGTCTGAGGATTCCGCCCCTTGCGCGCAGCGCGCTTGTCAACCTGGAAAGTGCCAAACCCGACCAGGGCAATTTTGTCACTTTTCGCCAAGACCTTGGTTACGACCTTGATAGTCGCATCCAGAGCATTGCCCGCGTCAACTTTGGTAAGTTTCGCTTCGGCAGCGATTGCATCAATCAGTTCCGATTTGTTCATTGGATCACCTTATTTCTGGTTAAAAGAAACGACCACAACCCTTGGCAGAACACGCTGTCGTGTCATGAATCCTTAGGCAACGCGGACTAGCCGGGGCAAATCCTACCTGAAATACATGGGGAAAGGCAATATGGAAACGCAAGAATTTTAAATAAATTCTCTTATTTCAATGTTTGATGACAAATTCCCCACTGTTTTCGGGCGTTTCAGCGAGCGAGACCGCCGGAACTTCCGGCAACACTGGTTCCAGAGATAACGCTTTCGGCATACGTTCCAGCGCTTTTTCCAGCACTTCGTCAATCCAGCGCACCGGCACAATCTCAATCCGGCTCTTGATGTTGTCCGGCATCTCAACCAGGTCCTTGACGTTTTCATGCGGGATCAACGCGGTTTTCAGCCCGCCCCGGATGGCGGCCAGCAGCTTTTCCTTCAGGCCGCCAATCGCCAGCACTTCGCCGCGCAACGTAATCTCCCCGGTCATGCAGACCTCGCAAAGGACGGGAATGCCCGTGTAGGCGGAAACCAGCGCCGTGGTCATGGCAATCCCGGCGGAAGGGCCATCCTTGGGCGTTGCGCCTTCCGGCACATGGATGTGAATATCCTGCTTGTCGAACAAATCCATCTTGATGCCCAGCCGCTCCGCGCGGGCGCGCACGACCGAACGGGCAGCCTCTACGGATTCCTTCATTACGTCGCCCAACGAGCCGGTACGTAAGATGTCGCCCTTGCCGGTCACCAGCACGCACTCAATCGTCAGCAATTCGCCGCCGACTTCCGTCCACGCGAGTCCCGTCACCTGCCCTACCTGATTTTCCTTCTCCGCAATGCCAAAGCTGTAGCGTCGCACGCCCAAAAACTTCTCCAGATTCTTGGCATTGACCACGAGCTTGCTGGCGCGTTTTTTGGTCAGGATGCTTTTGACCACCTTGCGGCAAATCTTGGAAATTTCCCGATCCAGGCTACGCACGCCCGCCTCGCGGGTGTAATAGCGGACGATGTCCAGCACCGCGCTTTCCGTCACGGACAGCTCATGGGTCTTGACGCCGTTGTTCTTCATCTGCTTGGGCAGCAGATAGCGCATGGCGATGCTGACCTTTTCATCCTCGGTATAGCCGGAAAGCCGGATGACCTCCATCCGGTCGAGCAGCGCCGCCGGAATGTTGAGGGTATTGGCCGTCGCCACGAACATGATGTCGGAGAGATCGAAATCCACTTCCACGTAGTGATCCTGAAAGGTGTGGTTCTGTTCCGGGTCGAGCACTTCAAGCAGGGCGGAAGCGGGGTCACCCCGAAAATCCTGCCCCAGTTTATCCACCTCATCCAGCAGGAACAGCGGGTTCCTGACGCCGCACTTGTTCAGGCTTTGCAGAATCTTGCCGGGCATGGAGCCAATATAGGTACGGCGATGCCCGCGAATTTCGGCTTCGTCGCGCACGCCGCCCAGCGACATGCGGATGAACTTGCGATTCGTTGCCCGCGCAATGGACTGACCGAGCGAGGTTTTCCCCACGCCCGGAGGTCCCACGAGGCAGAGAATCGGCGCCTTGACCTTGTCGACCCGCTGCTGAACCGCCAGATATTCGATGATGCGCTCTTTTACCTTCTCCAGCCCGTGATGGTCGACATTGAGTATTTTTTCCGCCGCGCGCAAATCCTTGCTGGTGCGGGTTTTCTTGCGCCAGGGCAGCGAAGTCAGCGTGTCAATGTAATTCCGCACCACCGTAGCCTCTGCCGACATGGGCGACATCAAACGCAGCTTTTTCAGTTCGCCCTTGGCCTTCGCCAGCGCTTCCTTGCTCATCCCCGCGTTCTTGATCTTGTTATCCAGTTCTTCCAGATCGGCGCCCTCTTCGCCTTCGCCAAGTTCTTTCTGGATGGCTTTGACCTGCTCGTTCAGGTAATACTCACGCTGGGTTTTTTCCATCTGCCGCTTGACCCGTCCCCGGATGCGCCGCTCTACCTGCAAGATGTCAATTTCGGATTCCAGTTGCGCGAGCAGACGTTCCAGCCGCTCGCGCACCGAAGCAATCGCCAGGATTTCCTGCTTCTTGTCCAGCTTCATGGGGAGATGGGCGGCAATGGTATCCGCAAGCCGTCCGCCTTCCTCGATTTCCGCGATGGAACTCAAAATCTCCGGCGGAATTTTCTTGTTCAGCTTGATGTACTGCTCAAACTGCGTTACCACCGTGCGGCGCATGGCTTCCAGCTCGTAATCTCCTTCGCCGGTATCCGGCAGCAGGGTTATTTCCGCAATCAGGATGTTGTCGGCGACTCTCGCTTCCCGGATGGAGACCCGCTGCGTGCCTTCCACCAGAACCTTGACCGTGCCGTCCTGTAGTTTCAGCATTTGCAGGACGTGGGCGAGACAGCCGACGGAATAGATGTCTTCCACGCCGGGTTCGTTCTCGGTTGCGGTTTTTTGCGCGACCAGAACGACGCTGCGGTCGCCTTCCATTGCCAGTTCCAGCGCCCGGATGGATTTGGGGCGTCCCACGAACAGGGGAATCACCATGCGCGGAAACACGACGACATCGCGCAACGGCAGCAGCGGCAACAGGACGGGTTGATTTTTGGCAAGCATGGTATGGTGGGTCATGGTGGCGGTAGCATCTCAGTCAGGAGTCGGGAAAAGGATACGCGAAAAAACAACAAAAGCAAGAACTACATGGAGATACGCCTGCTATTTTCAAGCCCCCGCGCAACAAAGGCAAGAGGCAACGGGGGCAGCAGGTTGGCAATTTGTAAAATATCGGCAGATTTAGCGGGAACCCGCATGAAACAAGGGCGCAAAGGCTTTCAAATCCGTTGTTTTGTCTTGGTTCTGTCATATAGTTCATATACTATACAATCAGTTTATGATGCCAGCTTCCAGTCCTCACGGTCAAGTGTAAACCAGATTGCTTGTCAGCAATTTTCATATCCCTATCGAACAAAATGTCAACATTGAAGTGTCTATGATGTCCCCGGTCTTAATGCCTCTTCGGGGCGCCATCTCCTACAAGTGGGGGTGTTCAGACCGGGGGGAGTGGTATCATCTGTGTTTTTCACGTAGGGGAAGAACGACATGGATTTTTTTGCGGCTCAGGAGCAGGCGCGGAAGAAAACCCGCTGGCTGGTGTTTTTGTTCGTTCTGGCGGTGAGCGGCATCGTCCTGCTGGCGCACCTGATCGCCATGTTCATACGTCATACGTTTGCGCATCCCAGCTATATGTTCAATTTTTTAAGTCTTGCAATGGTACTTCTCGTCCTGTTTTTGGTGGGGCTTCTGTTGGTTCTCTTGTGGTTTATATTCGCTACCTTTTGTGAATGTCTGGCGGGTAAGGAAGAAGCTCCCGGTCACCTGGCGCTATCGTTCATGTTTCTGCTTTTCCCGGTCATTCTTCTGTATCTATTTGTTCCCAACCTTGATAAGCTCGTCGACTTCATGGATCCTGGAGAAGATCCGGGTTACGAATTGATCAATGTCTTGTTGTGGTGGGATAGTCCGTTTGCTTTCTTTTTTTCCTTGTTGGCAGGCGGCTTCGTTGTGGCTGCTTCCTGGTACAAGATACGGCAAATCAACCAGCAGGGCGGCACCCTGATTGCGGAGCAACTGGGCGGGCGCATGATACTGCGGGAGACGCATGATACGGCGGAAAGGCGTCTGTTGAATGTGATGGATGAAATGTCCATTGCCGCTGGCATTCCCACGCCGGTTGCCTTTGTGCTTGCCGAAGAACAAGGATTGAATGCCTTTGCTGCCGGGCTTTCCATGCAGGATAGCGTGATTGCCGTCACGCGCGGCCTTCTGGATACCATGGATCGGGATGAGTTGCAGGGCGTCATCGCGCATGAAATCGGCCATATCGTCAATGGCGATAGCCGTCTCAACAGCAAACTGGTTGGAATTCTGTTCGGCATCTTTGTCATGGTGCTCTTTGGACGCATCGCGCTCAAGACGCTGAGTAAAAGTAGCAACCAAAGAAACGCTGGTTTCGCCTACATGATTGCCATCACGATGTACATCAGTGGTTCTGTCGGCCTGTTTTTTGGCCGCCTGATTCAGTCCGCCATTTCCCGCGAGCGCGAATCTCTGGCGGATGCCGCTGCCTTGCAATTTACCCGCAACTCTGCCGGATTGGTGTCCGCGCTCAACAAATTGCGGCTATCCGGTTCCCAAATCCAGAATCCGCAAGCGCTGGCTGCCAGTCACCTCTTTTTCGGCGCGAGTGAAAAATCTTCCTGGTTTGCGACCCATCCGCCGTTGGAAGAGCGCATCCAGCGTCTTGGCGGCGAGGCGTTGCCGCTGCCGGAAAAGGGCGTCGACCCGCAAACCCTGCTTGCCCGCCTGCCGGACACCCTGCGGCAAGCGGCAGCGTCGGTTACGGACGCAACGGGCATCGTCTGCGGCCTGTTTTTCTCCAACCAATCCGATGTTCGGCTCCAGCAGGAAAAAATGCTTCCCAATGCGGCGCGTTCTACGGCACAGGCCGTTTATCAGTGGCGAGTGGAGCAAGGGGCGCGTTATCGCCTCATCTGCTTTGATCTTGTCCTGCCCACCTTGCGCGAAGTGCCAAAAAACGAATGCCAGAAATTGCTTTATCTGGTGAAGAAGTTGATTCATGCGGATGGGCAAGTCAGCGCCAGCGAATTTGCCCTGTACAGCATTTTGCAGAACACCCTGTTGTCGCCATCCAGAAGTAAGGCCAAGTCGGGCAAGCCGCCCCCCAGGTGTGAGGCCACAGACAAGCCGCGCCCGAAGCCACAGGATAGCGACATTGCCTGTCTGCTGGCGCTCATCGCCCGTGCCGGACATGAGGATGAGGAGAAGGCAAAAGCTGCCTTTCAGGCCGCAATGGCGCATTCTTTCGCGCAACTGGAAATAGCTATCCCGGATAAGGATGAGCTTTCTCTCGATTCGATGGCCGAAGTGTTGTCGCGCCTTGCCCTGACTGCGCCGCTACACCGGAAAAAGATTCTGGAAGCGTGCGCTCTCGCCGTCCAGCATGATGGCAAGATTACGCCGGTGGAAAACGAGCTACTCCGCGCCTTCGCGCAAAGCCTCAATTGTCCCGCGCCTTTGGTTTGATGGATGCTGTCTGCCTGATTACGCCGCCCGGACGTATTCGATGGCTTCGCCGATTCTTGCTATGCCGGTTACTTCCATCTGGGCTATGGGGTGACGCGGGAGATTGGAATGCGGCACCAGGGCGCGGGTAAAACCCAGTTTGACCGCTTCTTTCAGGCGTTCCTGTCCGCGTGGGGCGGGACGTATTTCTCCCGCCAGTCCGATTTCGCCGAAGACGACCAGTTTTTCCGGCAGGGGACGGTTGGAAAAGGAAGAGACAATGGCAAGCGAGGCCGCCAGATCAGCCGCCGGTTCATTGATCCGCACGCCACCAACCGCATTCAGAAAGACATCCTGGTCAAAACAGGCAATGCCCGCGTGACGATGCAGCACCGCAAGCAGCATGGCAAGTCGTTGCGCGTCCAGTCCGACCGTCAGGCGGCGCGGATTGCCGTGCGCGGTATCCACTAGCGCCTGAATTTCCACGAGCAGGGGACGGCTGCTTTCCTGGGTCACCAGAATGCAGGAACCGGGCACTTCCTGCCGATGTTGGGAAAGGAACAGGGCGGACGGGTTGGAGACGCCCTTTAGACCCTTTTCGGTCATGGCGAATACGCCCAGTTCATTGACCGCGCCAAAGCGGTTCTTGAAGGCGCGAATCAGGCGAAAGCTGGAATGGGTGTCGCCTTCAAAGTACAGCACCGTATCCACGATGTGTTCCAGCACGCGCGGCCCTGCCAATGTGCCTTCCTTGGTGACGTGCCCAACTAAAAACAGCGCAATGCCCTGCTGCTTGGCAAGGCGGGTCAATTGCGCGGCGCATTCGCGCACCTGCGCGACGGAACCGGGCGCGGAGGTAAGCTGTTCCGACCAGAGGGTCTGGATGGAATCAATGACCGCCACCTGGGGGCGTTCCCGCGCCAGTATGGCGAGGATTTTTTCCAGATGAATTTCAGTGAGCAACTTCATCCGGCTGGCGGCAAGGCCGAGCCGCTGCGCCCGCAGGGCAATCTGTTCGGCGGATTCTTCGCCGCTCACGTAGAGGACGTTCAGGTTGCGGGAAAGGGCATCAAGCGCCTGCAAGAGGAGCGTACTCTTGCCAATGCCGGGGTCGCCGCCAATGAGCGAGACGCCGCCCGCAACCAGTCCGCCGCCCAGGGGACGGTCGAATTCGCCAATGCCGGTAGAAATGCGCTCGATTTCCCGCGTTTCGATTTCCGCCAGATGTTTTAAGGCGTTGCCGGGCGTGCCGGAGGCAATGGACTGAAAGCGGCCTTTTTCGCTTCGTTCAACCACGCTCTCCGTAAGGCTGTTCCACGCGCCGCAACTGGCGCATTGTCCCTGCCATTTGGGGGAAGCCGCGCCGCATTCGTTGCAGAGATAAACGGTTTTGGCCTTGCTCATAATGCCGTTCCGCGCAGTTTTTCCAGCAGTACTCGCATGGCCTGCCCCCGGTGGGAACGCTGATTCTTGACTTCCGGCGCGAGTTCGGCAGAAGCCATGCCGCTTACCGTATCCAGAAAAAGCGGGTCGTAGCCGAAGCCGTTTTCGCCTTGGGGGGCATGGAGAATTTCGCCCTGCCATTCGCCTTCGACGATGATGGGACGCGGGTCATCGGCATGGCGAACGAGCGCGATTACGCAAACGAAGCTGGCGCGGCGGTTTTCCTTGTTGGCGAGTTCCCGCAACAGTTTTTCGTTATTGCATTTGTCCTTGTCCGCTTCCGCCCGAAAAGGCGCGGCATAGCGGGCGGAATAAACGCCGGGCGCGCCGGAAAGCGCCTCAACGCACAGGCCGGAATCGTCGGCCAGGGCGGGAAGCCCGGTGAGGGAGGCCGCGTGTCTGGCCTTGGCGAGCGCGTTTTCGATGAAGGTTGGATGTGGTTCTTCCGCTTCCGGCACGCCGAGTACCCCTTGCGGGATTAACTGGATGTCGAGCGGCAGCAGCATGGCCGCCAGCTCCAGCAGCTTTTTCTGGTTGTTGGATGCAAGGATGAGTTTTTTCATGGCAACAAGCCTGTTGGGATCAATTTTTGGTTCGCCGCATGATACGGGCGGTCTTGCAGACGGCAGTTGAGCAAGCGCAAAAATGCTCGCATATGCGCCGAAAACGCGCCAGAGTATAACCTGAATCAAAGGGACTAACAAAAATCATAGCATCCTTTCGCGTCCATTATTTTCCGGCGCAATGCCTCATCGCCGCCGGTTTTTATGGAACCGATAGAGGCATCGTGCGGCTCGATTTTTTCGATTTTTGATCGGGTCATCTCCAAAGCCTTAATGTGCGCGTTTTTGAGGGATGCCTCCTTGATTTTCGAGTTGGATATTTTGAAGTTGGAGACCTTGAATGGGACGCGCGATCCGCCTCTATACTCTCCGTCTTCAAAAACGATAGAGTCCATTTCGGAATTTGTGATTTCAAAATTTTCAATGTAACCGTGGTCAGGATAATAGCTCCGAGCCGAAAATTCTCCGACCTCTGAGTTGACAATTTTGAATTGAACGCTCTTTACGGCATCAGAATTTATGTAGCCGATGTCGGAATCCGTAATTACCAGACGGTCAATTTTTGAACGAGAAAAAGCAAGACGTATTTTTGATCCGACAATTTCCAGAGTACCGATCTGACTATCATCGAAACGGATAAAACGATCTGCGTGGTTTTCAATGCGGACATGTTTTGCATTGATTCTACTCATTTCCCGTGTTTCAATGCTTGAATTGATGATGACCAGATCATCAATGTATGAACCTTCGGTATAGTGTTGAAATGTGGACAATATCTCTGAGTTGGAGATTTTCCATTGACCGATCCGCGCGTCCTCAAAAAAGATGCCATCAATTATGGAATCTGTGATTTCCAGTCGGTCGAGCGTGGCTTTCCCAAGATTAAGCCCGCTATTCACATTAGGCATTTCGATTTTTGATCCGACAATTTCCAGAGTGCCGATCCGACTATCAGGAAAATACAAATAGTCGGTGTAGTTTTCAATGCGGACATGTTCCGTGTTTTCAACCCGTGTTGACCACCTGTCCTCACTGGTAAACCGGGAAGGCATTTTCTCCAATGCGGTAGGAACAGGCGCGGCAAAACCCGACACCGCTTTGCCGCGCGTTCTTTCAATGGCTCGAAGAAAGCCGTAGGCAGGCGTCCATGCGTTCCGACTCAGATAAAATACGCTTTCCGTATTCGGGCACATTTCAGTTACCTCCCAGTACCAGGAAGGCAATTCTTCCTGCATTCTAGGCGCGGTGTTTACCGCAACGTATGCCGCAAAACCGATATATTCCGCAACAATTTCTCCCGTATCTCGTTCGGTCAGTCGCAGCCTGCCGCGCCCAGCCCAATGGGCGCGATCTTCAAGGGTGGAAATGTCTTCGACTGAAAACGTATATCTGGCATTGAGCGTGTCGACCGGAAGATCAAAAGGCTTCCACCCCGGAGCGGTTTCATAATCCTTCAGAATATCCTCTTCGGATCGTTCCTTATCACGCAGCGCCTTCATTTGCAGGGAGTTCTGGAGTACCTGTTCGCGCAATCCGGCTCGTTCCCAGAAAGCCTTGCTGGCGCGGCGAAAGGTTTTTTCTGTCGCGTCCGCCCCGCTTGATTGGGCGAAGATTTTTTGTTCTCCTGCTACGAACGGTGACAACGCCATCCAGGTTGTGTCCAAGATATCCTTATCCCAGGGAATGGAATATCCGTACTGGATTTCCCTGTAGCGTGCTATCTTCGGAGCCTGTTTCAGTAGCGGCAGGGGCGCATTTCCCCGGTTGTTGAGAATCAGGATGCCTTCGTCTAGCGCGATACCGGGCTTGATGAAAAACCGCTCTTCTTTCTCGCAGGCAGTTTTCAGATAGTTGCGCGCTTTCAGAGTCAGAGCTTTAGAAACTCGCTCTTCTTTGTCTCTGATTTTTCTCGCCTTTTCTACCTCTTTTGCCGAACGGGATGAGCAGGATTGAGCGCCGGCGATGGCTCCGAGAGCGCAATCAAGCTCTACGCAACCGCTCAGGGTCATGGCGAGCAATGCCACGACCAAAAACACCCGGCAGGGCAGAAAAAAATCCGTAAGGGCGCGTTTCATGTTTTGAGCCTGTTCCATCAGGGCGTAACAATGCCTCATTGTAATTGGAAAATGATGAGAACAGTACCCACCCCGTCATTCCCGCGTAGGCGGGAATCCAGTATTTTCACACCGACATGGCACAGCGGCATAGCATCCCCTTCATGCGACAACCCTTATTCTTGCTGGATTCCCGCCTACGCGGGAATGACGGATGGGGAGCCGTAAGGCACTGAATTCTCGCCTTCTTTCCGCCTGCGCGGGAATAACAGGGAATGATGCGCTATGCCGCAAGCGCGGCTTTTTGCGCTTCAATCAGGCGAGCAATGCCGCCGGTAGCCAGATTGAGCAACGCATCCATCTGGGCGCGGGTAAAAGGTTCGCCTTCGGCGGTTCCCTGGACTTCGACGATGCCGCCTTTGCCGGTCATGACCACGTTCATGTCGGTATCGGCTTTTGAGTCTTCCGCGTAATCGAGGTCAAGCACGGGTTCTCCAGCCAGCATCCCGACCGAAACGGCGGCAACGTGCTCCCGTACCGGCGAAGCGGCAAGTTTGCCTTCCGCACAGAGTTTTTCGCAGGCATCCCGAACCGCAAGCCATGCGCCGGTAATCGAAGCGCAGCGCGTGCCGCCATCGGCCTGAAGCACGTCGCAATCCACGAGAATCTGCCGTTCTCCTAACAGGGCGAGATCAACCACGGCGCGCAGCGACCGGCCGATCAACCTCTGAATTTCCTGGGTACGTCCCGATTGCTTTCCCTTCGCCGCTTCCCGTGGCGAGCGGGTATGAGTGGCGCGGGGCAACATGCCGTATTCGGCGGTAATCCAGCCCTGCCCCGTCCCGCGCAAAAAGGCCGGCACGGCCTCTTCAACGCTGGCGGTGCAAAGAACGCGCGTCTGTCCCATTTCAATCAAAACCGAGCCTTCCGCATGGCAGGTGAAGGCGCGAACGATGCGAATCGGGCGCAGGCAGGCAGCAGTACGGTTGTTGGCGCGCATGGCGGCTTATTTCCTGAAACTGTATTTGTCAATGGCGGCGCGGATTTCTTCAATGGCACGCTCAATTTCGTCATTGGAGAGGTCTTCGCGCTGGACGTTGGTATTGGTAAAGATTTCCATATGGGTCGTGATGTCCGTCTCGTTCATGTCGTGCGTGGAGATGCTGGAATCCGAATCCGAACCCGCGTCGGAATCGTCCGTGTAGTTGTCCCCCCACCGCACCGCAAGCATGGAGATATTGTCGCCATGCGGCCCGCCAATGCTCTCCACGCGATCCATGAAGCGCGGCGCGGCTTCTAGCAATTCTTCCGCCTGCAACGACTGGGCAAGAATATCGTCATTGGGCAACGCGCTCCAGATGCCATCGGAACAAAGAATCAGCAGATCGTCCGCCTGCAACGGCGTTTTGTGGGAAAAATCCAGTTCCGGCAATTGCGGCCCGCCAAGACAGCTATAGATGCGGTTCCGGTCCGGGTGGACTTCCGCCTGTTCCGGGGTGATCTTGCCCGCGTCCATCAGGTGCTGCACGAGGGAATGGTCGCGGGTATGGGAGACAATCTTGCCCCGGCGAATCAGATACAGGCGGGAATCGCCCGCATGAGTCCAGTAGGCGATGTTGTCCTGCACCAGACAGGCGACGATGGTCGTGCGCGGCGAATCCGCCAGATTGTGATTGATGGAATAGGTAAGAATGGCCTGATGCGCGGCGTAGATGGTTCTCTGCATGAACAGGAAAGGGTCTTCCACCGTAGGGCGGGCTTCCTGCTGAAAGGCGTCAATCAGGAACTGCACCGCAATCTGCGCCGCAACCTCGCCGTAATAATGCCCGCCCATGCCATCGGCCAGCACGGCAAGCAGGGCGTCGCGCGAATAGCTGTGCGCCAGCCTATCCTCGTTATTCTTGCGCCCGCCCAGGCGGCTTTCCTGATAGATGGTAAATCGCATCTCGGTTACTTCCTGAAGTTTTGCAGCACTTTCTGATACCACCCCTTGAAGTGGGGATTGCTCTGCATCTCGATCATTTCGGCATCGTCGGCCAGCATTTTTTGCAGACTGTAGGCGCTTTGCGGTCGCTCGTGGTGATTGAGTTCCAGGCAGCTATCAATCGTCTCCAGAAATTGTGCGGAAAACAGGTCTTTCCAGCGCAGCGAGGCTTTCTGCAAGACATCCTTTTTTTGCCGCTCGTTCGCCGCCTGCGGCGTCAAACCCGCAAGGCAGGCATAGAGCGACGCGCCAATGCTGTAAATATCGCTCCACGGCCCCAGGTTTTTCCGGTCGCCATAGTGTTCGGGAGAAGCGAACCCCGGCGTATACATGGGTTTCAGCATCGGCGTATCCACTTGCAGGGTTTGCCGCGCCGCGCCAAAGTCTATCAGAACCGGCGTGTTGTCGGTACGAAGGTAGATGTTGGATGGCTTCAAGTCGAGATGCAGGAGTTTGTTGCTATGGACGACCCGCAAGCCGTTCAGCAAGCGGGCGAAGATGCCGCGCAAAAAACGCTCGGAGATATGCCCCTGATGCTTGCGGATGAATTCCTGCAAGGTGCGGCCGCGCTCGTAATCCATGACCATGTAGACGGTCTCGTTGGCGCGAAAGAAGTTGGAAACGCGCACGACGTTGGGATGAGAGAGGCGGGAGAGCGCCTTGCCTTCCTCAAAAAAGCATTTGAGGCCGTAGCGAAACGCCCCCAGATTGTCCGAATTGACGATGGGTCGGATTTCGCCTGACGCGCGCAGGGCAAGGCTGTTGGGCAGGTATTCCTTGATGGCGACATCCTGCCCGTTCTTGTCGTGCGCCAGATAGACGATGGAAAAGCCGCCCATCGAGAGCTGGCGGATAATTGTATAGTCCTCAACCCGAAAACCTTCGGGCAGGGCGGAGTTGGCCTGACTTACCATGCGCGTATCAGCCGCAAACAAATTGCAAATTCTCCTATTGTCCGGGCTTGGCGCGGCGCTGTAAAGCGATACGGGCAAAAACAGGAGAAAATAGTGCGCGAGAAAAACCCGCCAGACGACAGGCTGACGTAGAATGTGCCGCCATGAGCCGAAAGCATCGAACCCTTCTGGACACGATTCTGCATAACCCGGTGGCCTGCAACCTGCACTGGCGCGATGTGGAAGCCCTGCTTCTGTACCTTGGCGCGACGATTGAGCCGAGTCATGGCGCTCGCTTCAAGGCTACCTTGAACGGGCGCGAATTCTTTTTCCATCATCCGGGACACAGCAACGAAATGTCGCGCATGGAAATCAAGCGTCTGCGCGGCGAGCTGATCGGGGCGGGGATTGACCGGGCGGAAATAGCGGATATGCGGGAAGAAGCCGGAGAAGGGAAAGGTTCCGGCAAACCGGGGGAAATAGCTTGAACCGGCTGCCGGACGCAATTGCGGCGGCGGCTCATGCGGCGCGTCCGGTTGGCGTGTTCGATTCAGGGCTGGGGGGCTTGACGGTCTTGCAGGCGCTTCGCGCCCGGTTGCCGCAAGAGGATTTCATCTATTTTGCCGATACGGCGCACCTGCCCTACGGCGACAAGCCGGAACACGCCATTCGGGCGCGCAGTCTGGCGATTGCGGAAAATCTGGTGGCGCGGGGCGCAAAGGCGATTGTGATTGCCTGCAATACCGCGACGGCGGCGGCGGCAGAGAGTCTGCGCGATGCCATCAAAGTGCCGGTTATCGCGCTCGAACCGGCGGTAAAACCGGCGGTTGCCCTTTCCCGACGCGGAATCATTGCCGTCATGGCGACCACCCGCACCTTGCATAGCCAGCGGTTCGAGCGTCTGGTTCATGCCTATGCCGGCGATGCGCGGATTCTTGCCCAGCCTTGCCCCGCGCTGGCGGAGGCCATCGAGCAGGAAGGCGCAGAGGGGGATACCGTACAGGCGCTGCTGGATCGCTATGTTCATCCGCTTGCCTTGGCAGAAGTGGATGTGGTCGTGTTGGGATGCACCCATTATCCCTGGGTGATGCAGGCTATCAGGGCGCGGCTGCCGGAAGGCGTGGTTATTGTGGATACCGGCGAAGCGGTTGCCCGTCAGGTGGAAAAACGGCTTTTGCAGGAAAGTCATCTGGGCGGCGGCGGACACTTCCAGTTGGCGACCAGCGGCGATCCTGAAGCGGTCGGGCAGACCATCCGCCGCCTGTGCGGGCTTATGCCCCCCGTGGCGCATTGGGAAATCTGAGCCGCCGGTCTCCTGCAATCTGACGGTTACATACGGATAAGACGAATTAAGCGGAGTCTGATACCATTTGGGATGTCATGCTTTTCATCTTCACAGGGAGTTTATGATGTCTCAGGAAAAATACCGTCTGGTGACCCGTAGCGATTTCGATGGCCTCGTCTGCGCCGT
>JAISSL010000126.1 GCA_031273145.1 Zoogloeaceae bacterium
ATGTTCGTGCCTTCCTGCGCCGATTCCATACGCAGAGCCTCCATTAAAGCCCGAACAGCCCATTTTGTAGCGCAGTAAACCGCCGCGCCTGGGTATACTTTTATTCCGGCAACCGATGAGGTTGCGATGACATGACCGGACTTCTGCTTCGTAAATTCCGGCAGGACGGCTTCGAGTCCATTCAGCACGCCCTTCAGATTGACATCAACCATTCGATGCCATTCGCCCGTTTGCAGTTTCGATAAGGGCGCATTCGGCATAAGTCCGGCGTTGAGGAAAATAGCGTCAACCTGACCATACTCCGCTTTCGCCAGAGCAACCAGCTTGTGGTTGTCCCCAGCTTTTGTTACGTCCATCACCAGAAAAACCGCTTCGCCGCAGTTTTGCCTGATTTCCTCGGTCAGCTTTTTCAGCTTAGCCTCACGCCTTGCGCCAAGAACCACCTTTGCGCCTTTGCTTGCCAGCATTTTTGCCGTCGCCTCGCCGATTCCCGACGACGCGCCTGTGATGATGACCACCTTGTTTTGGATTGCCATGATAATTTCCTCTCAAATGCTGATTGATATTGCTTTTGAATTCCATTTTTGTCAAGGCAGTCGCTAAGACTGGTTCGTCAGAAAACCGTTTGCCATTTTGCGTAATTTCAGTAAAATCAGACTGCCGCACATGGCGAAGCAACCTTCGGGATGGTTCCCCGACGGTTCAGGAATCCAAAAATTCTCACCAAGGAGTAGAGATGAAACGCTTTTTACTTACTCTCGTCACACTTGCTCTGATAGCAGGCGCAAGCATCTACGGAGGACAGACCATGGCTGAAGGTACCAAACAGACGCAAACCATCATTCGAGCTGGGGAGCAACCCTTCATCAAAGGACTCGGCGAATTCTTTACCGGCAATGTGACCCTCCAGCGCCTGTTCGATCCCAAGCATCCTGATGCCCCTTTCGGAGCTGCGCGCGTGACCTTTGAACCGGGCGCCCGTACCTTTTGGCATGTACATCCTGCCGGACAACATCTGATTGTTACGGATGGAGTGGGGCGTACCGGCACAGCAGGCGGTAAAGTCGAAGAGTTCCGAGCCGGTGACGTACTCTGGTGTCCTGCGGGCATAAAACATTGGCACGGAGCATCACCAGGTATGCCCATGACACATATCGCCCTGACCGGAACCCTGCCGGATGGGAAGAACGTGGAATGGATGGAGGAAGTAACTGACCAACAGTATAACGGCGGGAAATAGCACTACCGGAACAGGCAGCATCTCACCATCCTGTCTCATGCCCAATGCCTCAATGGCATCCGCCGAGCCGGATTTGGAAGATACGCCGCGATTGCCATGATGGTAGCGGCGGTAATTTCTCCGATGGCTTCCTTCTTGACGCGCAAGCCGGTAAGAATGGCGGCAGACATGACCGGCGTGAGCGACCCGGTCATGATCTGGCGCATCAGGTCGAGCATTTCGTCGTAAAAAATCTCGCGGTGCTCAATGGTGCGTTGCAGGGCTTCTTGTGGCGTAATGATGGCTATTCCTTTGCGTTATCCAGAAAGTTGCGGAACAGGTCGTGTCCGCGCTCGGAAAGCACCGACTCAGGATGAAACTGTACTCCTTCGACGAGACAGGTGCGATGGCGCAAGCCCATGATTTCGCCATCCTCTGCCCAGGCGGTAATTTCAAGGCAATCGGGGAGCGTTTCCCGCTCAACCGCCAGCGAATGATAGCGTGTACAGGCGAGTGGATTGGGCAATGCCCGGAACATCCCTTTGCCCTCATGCCGCACCTTGGAGCATTTGCCGTGCATCAGGCGTTTGGCGTGGACAACCTTGCCGCCGAAGGCTTCGCCGATGGCCTGATGCCCCAGGCAAACGCCCAGCAGTGGAATTTTTCCGGCAAACCTGCGAATGGCGGCCAGCGAGATGCCTGCTTGCGCGGGCGCACAGGGACCGGGGCCGATGACGATCTGCGCGGGTTCGAGCGCGTTGATTTCTTCCAGCGTGATGGCATCGTTACGGAACACCCGCACATCCGCCCCCAACTCGCCAAGATACTGCGCGATGTTCCAGGTGAAGCTGTCGTAATTGTCAATCATCAGCAGCATGGCGGGATTTGGGGCGCAATAGCCCCCTCAGGAAGAATGGATAATTATAGCCGATTCTGCAAACGCAGTCTGCGTCTGGGTCTTGATGGCGAATCTTGCAGATGGCAAAAAGGTGTCCGAAGGGCAGTGTCAATGCCTCATTGCATTCAGAAAATAATGAAAGCAGTATCCGCCAGTCATGCGAATACGATTGTTGCGCCGCCTGTATGCCGCATTCAGGGGCTTACCCCCTATGAATTCATTTGCAAAGTATGTTACCGTTTTTCAGTGCCGATCAGCTCGCAAATCCGCTCGTAGTCGCCTTTTTTCTGGAAGTCCGTCGTCAGTTGTTTCCAGAGGTCAAATGCGCCGGTTGAGTTTTCCGCGTTTGGGGAACCGGAGATCAGTTTTTCCGCCTGCGCTGTGATTTCCGCATACGTCCACACTCTTTCTTCATTGACAAAGAAGAGTCCGCCCCGCCTGGCTACCTCATACTGCTCTGTCCTGGGTGTTTCCGCAGCCTGTTTTTTCTTCAACTGGTTCAGCTCCATCAATACAGGCGTCAGTTCCATGGAAACCGACATGTATCTGGATTCCAGACTGGAACGTTCAATGACATTTCCCTCAGGAACCTGATCCAGCAGATTGTTTATCTCGTTCAGTTCAGAGAGGATATTGCGGCTTTGCTCGGTCAGGTCGTCGAATCGGGCTTGTTCCCAGGCTTTGAGTTCCATGGTCTTCCTTCAGGGTTGATTTTTGTTGTCCGGTTTTAGAGGCGTCGTCTTGCCTTGCAGAAAATCGCCGATGTCCTTTCTGCCAGTCGTGGAGCTGATCAGCTCGCAAATCCGCGCGTAATCCTCGGTATCCTGGAAATTCAACGTCAGGTCTTTCCAGAGACCATACACGCCCAGTTTGGCTTCCAGCCCCATTATGCCGGTAAGGGTTGTTTCGGTCTGGGCGGTGATCTCTTCATAAGTCCAAAGCCGCGCGCTTTCTCCGTTCTCGCCTCTGCCCACAAGGTAGAAGTGACCGTCGCGCATGACCACGGTGTATCTTCCGGCTCGTGAGGCTGCCGAACTTTCATTCCTCAGCTCTTCCAGCTTCTTGCCGACCTCCTCAAGTTCCCTGAAAACAAATTCCAGTTCGTCGGATTCATCTTCCAGCCTTCCTTCCAGGCTCAAGCGCGCATCCGCATTTTCTTCCGGCATTGAGGCCAGTAATGCGTTGATTTCAGCAACCTCTGACCGAATGGTGGCGATCTCCATCAGCAGCCTGTCGCGCCTTATCATGAGATGTTCTGTACCGTATGTCATGACGTTCTCCTATGTTCCGTCTTGCCAACTGCCGGGTTTTTTGGGATTGGTGTCCATCAGGCGTACCTGCCGTTCAAGATCGTCCTCAAACGCCTGTTCTTCACCTGGATCAAGCGCCTGATTTACCTTCGCAAGAGCCTTTTCGGCGCACTCCCTGTCTTCTGCGGAATGGGGGCCGACCCCAGAACCACCTTGCTCCAGATATTGCAGCAATGCCTTGAGAACAACGTACAGTTCATCACTGCTGAAGGGTACTGCTGCCAGTGCCTGTATCATTTTATGTACCCTCCACAGAAAACAGGTATTTCATGGCTTCCTTGGCTTTCATGTCGACGCAGGCCAGGTTGGCTAGACGCTCATCGTCTTCCAGTTTCACGCAGCCGGTGTCCTTGACAAGATTATGCCAGTGCCAATATGTTGTGCGCGCCCGGTCGAGCCACTGCAACATCGTTATTGCGCCTTCCATCTGTGGCGCTTCCATGATGTAGTGACGTATCCAGTACTCTGCCTGCGCCGTCAGTTCTTCGTAGCTCCACAGGCGCTTTCCATCCTCAGTTACAAACCTGGGCGAAGCGTCTGTATCCGCAAGTTTCTTGCCAATACGCCGTAGCGCCTCGTATTTTGTTTCGTCAGTTGTGTCCATGCTATTTACCTCTTTGTTGTGGAGAATTCCCTGGCTGGTTGTCAGCTTCGTGGGTAAGCTTTTCCAGCATGGGGCTGTCTTTGGTCTTGATGCGACCGGGTTTCCGCTTCATGAGTTCATGCAGGTTCTGCATTGTAGCTGGTTCCTTTGTTGCCATTTTAATGTTCTCATCATTGTACTCCGCTTCAGGGATTTCGTTGTCCTTTACAAAAAAATACAGAAGGCGGGATAAGTGGACATGGTTGCGCGGCTGGGGATCAAGAAGCTGTGAGCATTCATGGTCGTTGCGCTGCATGGAGAGTACCCCAGGGTGGTCAAGAATTTCAGTTTGCCAGAATCAATTTCCAGGAACTCATTGATGTTATCATGGGCAACATGGAACGTGACAACGCTTCGAAGAACCTAACAAACCGCATGTCCTCACAATCTAGGGATATATCATGAATGCCGTTGGGTTTGCCTCTCACCCTCAAGTGGGCGGCTAATACCGTCGCTTAACACTTTAACCAAGCCGTCAGACATCCAATCAAGGCTAAACCCGCCGCCAGGTCGTTCCCTGGGGACTGTCTTCCAATAAAATCCCGGCTGCTTTGAGGTCATCCCGAATCTGGTCGGCGCGGGCGAAATTTTTGGCCTTTTTCGCGGCGGCGCGTTCCTCAATTTTTGCCGTGATGGCCTCGACGGAAATCGCTGCATCCGCTTCTCCCGGCAGGGCGCGCAGATAGTCAAGCGGATCGCGGGTCAGCAAACCAAGCAGAGCACCCAAGCGACGTAGTTCTGCGGATAGCGCGCCATCCCGGTTCTTTCGGGCTTCGCTCGCCAGCAGAAACAGGGCGGCAATTGCGTTCGGCGTATCAAAATCGTCATCCATTGCCGCCTTGAAACGCGCCGCATGGGGATTCTGCCAGTCAATCTCCGCGTTATCCATTACAGGCGGCACATCCCGCAGCGTGAAATAGAGCGTATCCAGACTTTCCCGCGCATCCAGCAGATGCGCGTCGGAATAGTTGAGCGGACTCCGGTAGTGGGCACGCAGCATGAAAAACCGGATAACTTCCGCATCGTAGTGTTTCAGCACTTCGCGGATGGTGAAAAAGTTGCCCAACGACTTGGACATTTTTTCGTCGTCGACCCGGACAAAGCCATTGTGCATCCAGTAATTGACGAAAATCCCGCTGTGCGCCCCTTCGGATTGGGCAATCTCGTTTTCGTGATGGGGAAAC
>JAISSL010000170.1 GCA_031273145.1 Zoogloeaceae bacterium
GGCGGAATGCGGCTTGCCGGCGAGTCTGGATATGCGGACGGGGCCGCAGAATGTGCTGGGGCTGGAGATCAACGAATATGCGGCGGAACTGGCGCGGGTGACGGTCTGGATTGGCGATATTCAGTGGAGTCGCCGCAATGGCTACGGACACGCCGTCAATCCGATCTTGCGCCCCTTAAATGGGATTGAGCATCGGGACGCGCTTGTAAACCCGGATGGTACGGAGGCAATATGGCCGAAGGCGGATGTCATTGTGGGCAATCCGCCATTTTTGGGCGGCAGCAAAAAGCGCCGGGAACTGGGCGATGATTATTTTGAGCGGCTAAACGCGGTCTTCGTAGGGGCGGATACTATCCGCCCGCAGGGAACGCGCGGGCAAACGTGCGGGCGGATGGTATCCGCCCCTACAGAACCGTGCGTCCCCGGCGGGGCGGATTTGGTGTGCTACTGGTTTTATAAGGCGCGGCGGCAGATTGAGGCGGGGCTGTGTGAGGCGGCAGGACTGGTGGCTACCAATTCCATCCGGGGCGGGGCGAATCGCGCCGTGCTGGATGCCATTGTCGAAAAGCTGCGTATTTTTGAGGCATGGAGCGATGAGCCGTGGGTCAATGATGGCGCGGCGGTGCGGGTCTCATTGATTGCTTTTGGCAAGCGCGACGGGGCGCGACTGGACGGACAGCCTGTCGAAAAAATCCATGCCGACCTGACTGCCGGAGTCGACCTCAATTTTTCAAACGCCACGCCTTTGCCGGAAAACGCGGGATACAGTTTTCAGGGTTCGCAGAAAATTGGGGCGTTTGACATTCCGGGCAAATTGGCGCGGCAGTGGTTGAACTTGCCCAATCCCAACGGCAAACCGAATGCGGAAGTGGTGAAGCCGTCCTGGAACGGGCTGGATGTAACGCGCCGTCCGCGCGATGGCTGGATTATTGATTTTGGGACAGACATGCCCGAAGCCGATGCCGCTTTGTATGAAAAGCCATTTGAATATGCGCTGAAACATGTCAAGCCGGAGCGTATGACAAACAACCGCGAAGGTTATCGCCGCTATTGGTGGCGGCATGGCGAACCTCGCATCGCCATGCGTTCGGCGCTATCCGGGTTGTCGCGCTATATCGCCACTGTGGAAGTCGCAAAGCACCGCGTTTTCGTCTGGATGAACCGGAACATCCTGCCGGACAAAAGGCTGATTGTCATTGCCCGCGACGATGATGTCACTTTTGGCATTCTTTCCAGCCGCTTTCATGAATTGTGGTCATTACACTTGGGCGCAACACTTGAAGACCGCCCATGTTATAGACCGACAACCTGCTTTGAAACCTTCCCCTTCCCGCCGGGGTTTGAAATGGCGGCTTCGCCGCTTGAAATGGCAATCGCCGACGCCGCGAAAGACCTGAATACAAAGCGTGAAAAATGGCTGAACCCGCCAGAATGGGTCACATGGGTGACAACGCCGGAAGAAGAAGCGGCAGGCTTTCCGAAACGCCCGCTTGCCAAACCCGGCCACGAAGCCGACATGAAAAAGCGCACCCTCACCAATCTCTACAACGAGCGCCCCGCCTGGCTGGATATGGCGCACCGCGCGTTAGATAGCGCCGTCGCCGCCGCCTACGGCTGGACGGACTACACGCCAGAAATGCCCGACGAAGAAATCCTCCGCCGCCTCCTCGCCCTCAACCTGCAACGAGCGGGCGAACAACAATGACTTCGATGAAAACACTCCCCACCCCGCCATGCCCGCGTGTCATTCTGCGCGAAGTCGCAGAACGGGAATCCAGTGAGTACGCAAAGGCGGGAATTCAGCGTAACAGCGCCTACTCCCCGTCATTCCCGCGTAGGCGGGAATCCAGGGTTTTTATGCCGACATGGCGCAGCGGCACATCATTCCCTTCACGCAAAAACCCTACGTCCTTACTGGATTCCCGCCTACGCGGGAATGACGGAGTGGAGAGGCGCAAAGGCACTGAATGCCCTTCACGCGAAAACCATTCATCCTTGCTGGATTCCCGCCTACGCGGGAATGACGAATGGGGAGACGCAAAGACAGGATTAATCAGAATCAGCTCTAGCCTGTCGAACGAAGGAGCAGCAGCAACGCGCCGGAGCCGCCATCCGCAGGCTTGGCGGGGCAAAAGGCCAGCAGGGACGCATGGCGAATCAGCCATTGCCGCACGAGCGGACGCAGGATCGGCTGTCTGCCGGGAGAAGAAAGCCCCTTGCCGTGAATAACCCGCAGGCAGCGCAAACCGCGCCTTTTGCAGTCATCCAGAAACGCATTCAGCGCAAGCCTTGCTTCCTCGCGGGTCAAGCCGTGCAAATCCAGTTCCGCCTGAATCACCCAACGCCCGCGCCGTAAATCGGCGAGAGTCTTGCGCGGTACGCTGGGCGCAAGGTAAACATCCGCCTCTTCCCCTTCCAGCGCAATGTCCAGATCGTCCGTTCCCTGCAAACTCTTCGCCAATACCCTGGCTTCCGCGCGTTCCCGCTGGCGCGGCAAGGGCGGCGGCGGCTTGGGGGAAAGCGCCACCCGTTCCGCCCGCGCCTTGGGAACAACATCCCGAACCGCATCCCGCCAGAGCGCCGCATCCCGCGCCGCCAGGGCTTCCTTTGTTTCGGCTTCTATCTTTGCCTTTTCCTCATCCGCCGGATGCTTGATTTCTTGTACGGCTGGCGCATCCGCCCTCTGCGCTATCCGCAACGTGGAAAGCGCAGAAAAGGCAGGATGCCCCTGACGGCTCATCTACCGCCCCACGCCATCCAGATAACGCTCGGCATCCAGCGCCGCCTGACAGCCGGAAGCGGCGCTGGTAATCGCCTGCTTGTAAATCTGATCCTGCACGTCGCCCGCCGCAAACACGCCGGGAATACTGGTTTGCGTCGCCAAGCCATGCCGCCCGCCCTTCGTTACCAGATAGCCGTTTTCCATCTCCAGTTGTCCGGCGAAAATCTCCGTATTGGGCGCATGACCAATCGCAATGAACACGCCCGGAACGGCAAGCGTCTGTTCCTCTTTGCCATTTTGCCGGACACGCAACCCGGTCACGCCAGTTGCGTCTCCCAGCACCTCGTCGACGAGCGCGTTCAGAATCAGGCTGATTTTGCCTTCCGCCACCTTGGCGCGCAGTTTGTCGACCATGATTTTCTCGGCGCGAAACGCATCGCGCCGATGAATCAAAAAAACGTGACTGGCGATATTGGCAAGATAGAGCGCCTCTTCCACCGCGCTGTTGCCGCCGCCCACCACGGCAACGGGCTGGTTGCGATAAAAGAAGCCATCACAGGTCGCGCAGGCCGAAACGCCGCGCCCCTTGAATTTTTCTTCCGACGCCAGCCCCAGATAACGCGCCGACGCGCCCGTCGCAATAATGAGCGACTCACAGGTATAGATGCCGGAATCGCCAACCAGGCGAAAAGGCCGCGCCTGCAATTCCGCCGTATGAATGTGGTCGAACAGGATTTCCGTATTGAAACGTCGCGCATGGCGCTCGAAACGCTGCATCAAATCTGGCCCCAGCACGCCCTCTACATCCGCCGGCCAGTTATCCACTTCCGTCGTCGTCATCAACTGCCCGCCCTGCGCCATGCCGGTAATGAGCACCGGATTCAGGTTGGCGCGGGCGGCATAGACGGCTGCCGTGTATCCGGCAGGGCCGGAACCGAGAATGATGAGCGGCGTATGGCGAAGCGGTAAATTCATGGCGTTATCCAAAAGTCAGAAAGGAAGGGAGAGATGATTTTCCGCGCCCTCTGGCGCGTCGGGCGTTCCGGGCGGCAGAACTCCCAACAGCGGCGCGGGCAGGGATGTTTTAAGAGTTTCTATATTTTCCTGAAGGCGCGGCATGGGAAGCACAAGGCTATTGGCAATCCAGCCCGCCATAGGCAAGCCCCGCGCCGCAAGCGCCTCTGCCGTCAAAAGGGCATGGTTCAGGCAACCCAGACGCATCCCGACCACCAGAATCACCGGTAGATTAAGCCGGACGGCGAGATCGGCGCTATCGCCTTCCTCGCTCAATGGGACGCGAAAGCCGCCCACGCCCTCAACCAGCAGCGCGCCCCTTTCTCCGGCAAGGGTTTTCGCGTGGTCAACCGCTTGCAGAATCGGCGCAAAGCGAATCGGGCGGTTTTCATCCCGCGCGGCAACATGCGGCGCAACCGGCAAAGAAAAAAGATAAACCTTGCGCGTTGCTTCCGGCAGAACCACGCTGGATGCGGCGCGAAGCGCCGCGATGTCCTCATTTTCCCCGTCCGTATCTACTCCGGCAGCAATGGGTTTCAATCCCACTGCGGACAACCCCGCCTGCCGGATGCGATAGAGCATGGCACAAAGCGCATAAGTCTTGCCGGCTCCGGTATCGGTGCCGGTCACAAAAAAGGCGCGGGTCATTTGCGCGCGTACCCAAGCACGACCTGATACGTCAGGGGCAAACCCCGTGGCGTGCGCCGTTTTTCATATTCGGCTTCCAGCTTGTTCCAGGCATTGCGCCCCATCAGGCCGGGACGACGGGCAGGGCCGATCTGGTTTGCGCCGATGGATTTTATTGCGCCCATCATGCTTTTCAAATCGCGGTAGTGCGCGACGCACGGCTCGATTTGCAGGCGAATTTCCTGAAAGCCCGCGACTTCCAGCGCCTGCCGTACCGTCTCCAGCGGGCGAAATGGCAAGGTATGGCGATAGCGGTCAATCTTGGCGAACGATTCTTCCAGCTCGTAGAAGGTTCCGGGCGCAAGGCTGGAAAACGCGATCATTCCCCCCGGCCAGAGCACCCGCCGCGCCTCGCGGCACATCGCAAAAATATCGCACCATTGCACGGTCAGGTTCGACCAGTAAAGCCCCACCACCTCGTTGCAGAGCGGCAGTTTTTCCACGTCCCCCGCCACGCCGAATTCCAGATTGGCAATCCGGGCCAGCATTGCCGGGGAAAAATCAAGCGCAATCCGCCGCGCGGCAGGAAAACGCTGTCCCAGAATCTCCATGCCGAAGCCCGTGCCGCACCCCGCATCGAGAATCACCGCCGAAACCAGGGTCGACGGCAGGCCGCTGACCAGACGGGCGCACACCCAGCGTTGCGCCTTGGCCGCCCCGTCGTAGGTGTGGGCGGCGCGTTCAAAACTCCGGCGCACCCAAGCCTTCGGCGGGAAGATGCTTGCGCCTCCCATCAACGGCTTGTCACGCGACCGGGTATCCATGCTCATGATAATTCCTGCAAGAGTCCGGTATCGTCACCCGCAAACGGCGCATGGGCGCGTCCGGGCAGGACAATGAGCCGCGCCAGGGGGATATGCTCCGCCAGCCAATGCGCCACTTCGACAGGCACCATCGGGTCGTTTTCGCCATGCAGAATGGTGACCGGGCAGGAAATCTGCGCCACCTCTGCCCGCAAATCCGCCTCGTAAAGCCAGTGGAGACCGTTATTCAGGACGGCTTCCGGCATGGGGGTCGCGTTGCGCCGAACCTCTGCCGCCGCCTCTGGAACAACATCGCCCCGGCAGAAATTGCCCACGAACCGGGGCAATATCGCCATGCCTTCCTGTTTGATGATGGTCATGAAAGCCTGCAATTCCGTGGGTGGACGCCCCAGCTTCCATCCTTCCCGACAAATGTAACAGGGGGTCGTCGCCAGCAAAAAAAGGCTCAGTATACGCTCTGGCGCGGCAATCGCAGCGGCCATTGCCAAAATCCCCCCCAACGACCAGCCGCCTAAATGGCAGACTTCCGGCAAATCCCGCAACAGGCTATCCCGCGCTTCCGCAAAGGTTGCGGGGACGACCCCGCCGCTCGTCCCCGGAAAGGGCATGGGTTGCCAGCGGGTTTTGGCAAGACTGCCCTGCAACGGCCCGATGCCGACGCCCCAACCCGGCAAAAAGAGCCGGGGCGCGTCCTGTTCGCTTTTGTTCATCCGATTTCTCCCGCAATTTCCTGCAAGGCTTCTATAAGCCGCGCCACCTCTTTTTCCGTATGCGCGGCGGAAAGCGAAATCCGAAGTCGCGCCATGCCTGGAGGCACCGTGGGCGGACGAATCGCGGGCACCCAGATGCCGCGCTTTTTAAGCGATTCGGAGAGCCGAAGGGTCGTCTGATTATCGCCCGTAAGCAAAGACTGGATAGGCGTTTCGGAAGCCAGGAGCGGCCAGGGCAATTCGCAGAGCGAGGTTCGCAATTGCCGGATCAAATCATGCAGATGGGCGCGACGCTCGGCGCTTTCCGCAATCAGGCGCAGGCTTGCCAGCGCCGCAGTCGCCAGCGCGGGCGGTTGCGCGGTCGTGAAGATGAAACTGCGCGCCCGGTTTATCAGGTATTCGATGACCGTTTCCGAAGCCGCGACGAACGCGCCGCCAATTCCTGCCGCCTTGCCCAGAGTTGCCATCAGGACGATTCTTGCGTGTGGCGGCAAGCCGCAGTGGGAAAGGCTACCCGCGCCCCGTTCGCCCAAAACGCCAAAGCCATGCGCGTCATCCACCACCAGCCAGGCATCGAACCGTTCCGCCAGTTCAAAGAGGTCGGCAAGCGGCGCGATGTCCCCGTCCATGCTGAATACCGCGTCGGTCAGAATCATTTTTGTCTTGGCCTGACTTGCCGAAAGCAATCTGGCAAGCGTCGCCAAATCCCCATGTGGATAACGATGCTGGCGGGCGCGGGATAGACGAACCGCGTCAATCAATGAGGCGTGATTCAGGCGATCCGCAAAAATTTCGTCCGCTCGGCGGGTGATCAGGGTCGGCGTGACCGCAAGATTGGCAAGGTAGCCGCTCGAAAAGGTGAGGCAACGGGCAAACCCGGTAAAGGTTGCCAGCGCCTCTTCCAGCATGGCGTGCGGGCGCAGATGCCCGTTCAACAGGTGTGCCGCGCCGCTCCCGCAGCCCCAGGCCGAAGCGCCTTCCGCTAAGGCGCGGGTTAAATCCGGGTGCGTTGCCAGCCCCAGATAATCGTTGCTGGCAAAGGCCAGATATTTCTGCCTGCCCATTCGTATGCGAGGCGAACAGGGCGTATTAAGTACGCGCAGCGTCCGGGTCAAACCTTGTTCGGCAAGGTCCGACAACTCCTTTTGCAGGGTGTTTTCGAGGGAACACATGAGAACAGGACACAGGAAAAATTAAGAGGGTGAATTTTAGGCCAAATCCGGTCAAGATGCGGG
>JAISSL010000175.1 GCA_031273145.1 Zoogloeaceae bacterium
GGCGTCGTCTCCAAGGTGATCGAATAACCCCGAATGTTTTTTGGCGAGCGCCCCTTCATTGGGGCGCTTTGTAGTCTCTGCCGCAGGGGTATAGCTCAACTGGCAGAGCGTCGGTCTCCAAAACCGAAGGTTGGGGGTTCGATTCCCTCTGCCCCTGCCAAATTTTTTAACCCGGTTTGTGCCACGATGGCTGAAAAAATCAAGATAGCGTTTGCACTTTTGCTGGTTGCGGCGGGCGTCGCAGGGTTTTACCTGCTCTCCGACCAGCCGATGATATTGCGGGTTCTGGCCGTCGGAGCCGGGGTCATCGCGGGCGTCCTTCTGTTTCTGCGCTTGACGGAACTGGGCGGAAGATTCGGAGAATTCTGCCGTGAATCCTGGGTCGAGCTGGGCAAGGTCGTCTGGCCTTCCCGCAAGGAAACCGTACAGATGACCGGCGTGGTATTCGCCTTCGTGGTCGTGATGGCGCTCTTTCTCTTCCTGACCGACAAAACCCTGGAATGGGTATTGTATGACCTCGTTCTTGGGTGGAAAAGATCATGAAACTGACGGACAAAAAATGGTACGTCGTTCATGTGCACTCCGGCTTTGAGAAGAGTGTCATGCGCTCCCTGAATGACCGGATCGTGCGCGAAAACATGGAGCCGGAATTCGGTCAGATTCTGGTGCCGGTCGAAGAAGTCGTGGAGATGAAGAACGGACAGCGCGCGATTACCGAGCGCAAGTTCTTTCCGGGCTACGTCTTCGTGGAAATGAACATGAATGATGAGACCTGGCATCTGGTGAAAAGCATCAACAAGGTTTCAGGCTTTGTCGGCGGCAGCAGCAACAAGCCGCAGCCCCTCTCCGATGACGAGGTGCAGAAGGTCATCCGGCAGATGCAGGATGGGGTTGAAAAGCCGCGTCCCAAGGTGCTGTTTGAAATCGGGCAGATGGTGCGGATCAAGGATGGTCCGTTTACCGATTTTCAGGGCAGCGTCGAGGATGTCAATTACGAAAAAAGCCGTCTTTCCGTTTCGGTCAGCATTTTTGGCCGCGCAACGCCAGTGGAACTGGAGTTTGCCCAGGTCGAAAAGGGATAGGACGCAAAGTTTTGCAAAGGGCATTAACCGGGAGCCTGGCAGTAGAATTCCGGCAAGAGGAGCGCAGGTAGCCGAAAACAGGGCGACAGCGCGTTACGACTCACTTTATTGAAGGAAACACAATATGGCCAAGAAAATCATTGGCTACATCAAGTTGCAGGTGCCGGCAGGCAAGGCGAATCCCTCGCCGCCGATTGGTCCGGCGCTCGGTCAGCGCGGCCTCAACATCATGGAGTTCTGCAAGGCATTCAATGCCCAGACTCAGGGCATGGAGCCGGGGCTTCCCATTCCGGTCGTGATTACCGCCTTTGCGGACAAGTCTTTCACGTTTGTGATGAAGACGCCGCCCGCAACGGTTCTCATCAAGAAGGCCGCCAAGGTTGACAAGGGTTCTCCCAAGCCGCATACCGACAAGGTCGGCAAGATTACCCGCGCTCAGGTCGAAGAAATTGCCAATGCCAAGATGCCGGATTTGACGGCTGCCGATCTGGAAGCCGCCGTGCGTACCATTGCGGGTTCTGCGCGCAGCATGGGCATTACCGTGGAGGGCGTCTAAATGACCAGACTTACCAAACGGCAAAAGGCGGTTGCGAACAAGATCGAGCCGCAAAAACTCTATACGGTGGCGGAAGCCCTTGCCCTTGCCAAGGAAACCGCAACCGCGAAATTCGACGAATCCATTGACGTGGCCATCAATCTGGGGATTGACGCGAGAAAATCCGACCAACTGGTGCGCGGCTCTGTCGTCATGCCGGCAGGCACCGGCAAGACGGTGCGCGTTGCCGTGTTCGCCCAGGGCGAAAAGGCGGACGCGGCCAAGGCGGCGGGCGCGGATGTGGTCGGGTTCGACGATCTTGCGGCAGATGTCAAAGGCGGCAAACTCGATTTCGACATCGTGATTGCGACGCCGGACGCGATGCGGGTTGTCGGTCAACTCGGTCAGATTCTGGGGCCGCGCGGTCTGATGCCCAACCCCAAGGTCGGCACGGTGACGGCAGATGTGGCAGTCGCCGTGAAAAATGCCAAGGCGGGTCAGGTGCAATACCGCACCGACAAAGGCGGCATCATTCATGCCACTTTGGGGCGCGCCTCGTTTCCGGTGGAAAAGCTGGAGGAAAACCTGCGCACCTTGATTGAGGCGTTGAACAAGGCCAAGCCCGCCGCTTCCAAAGGACAGTATTTGAAGAAAATCGCCGTGGCCAGCACGATGGGGCCGGGCGTTCGGGTCGACCAGGCCAGTCTGGTCGGCGCGTAAACAAACTTTGGGACGCATTTTGGCGGTTTCATTGCCAGAATGCGGATCGTCAAAGACCGCTGGCGCGTCTGTATTGGTACTTGAATGCAGACGCTTAAATGGAAGTCCGATAAGGATTTTCGGCCTGCGTAGACGGTGTGCCCGGAACAGATTTTTTCGCGCCCTAAAAAGCGCGGCGTTATCAGTTCAGGTCGCCGTAAGTGTGGCGGATTTTCCGCCATGTTTTGACTTGAAAGGAGGAAAGACCTGTGGGTCTCAATCTAGCAGACAAAAAAGCCGTTGTGGCGGAAGTATCGGCAGAGCTTGCCAATGCTCAAACCATCGTCCTGGCTGAATATCGCGGCATCGAAGTAGGGGAATTGACCCTGCTCAGAAAGAAGGCTCGTGAAGCGGGCGTCTATCTGCACGTGCTGAAAAACACCCTGGTGCGCCGGGCTGTGGCGGATACTCCGTTCGCGGCGTTGGCGGAACAGATGGTAGGCCCTCTGATCTATGGAATTTCCACCGATCCGATTGCCGCCGCAAAGGTGTTGAACGAATTCGCCAAGACGAATGACAAGCTCGTCATCCGGGGCGCTTCTTACGCGGGCAAATTGCTGGACAAGGCAGGCGTACAAGCCCTGGCCTCGATTCCGAGCCGCGAAGAATTGCTCGCCAGACTGCTGGGCGTCATGCAGGCGCCTGTTTCCGGCTTTGTCGGAGCAGTGGCGGCGCTCGCCAAACAACGTGAAACGGCAACGGCCTAAAGGTCGTGCCTTGAACAACCTGAACTTTTTGAATTAGGAGAGTTACACATGGCTATTTCCAAAGAAGACATTCTTGAAGCCGTAGGCCAGATGACGGTCATGGAGTTGAATGACCTCGTGAAGGCATTTGAAGAAAAATTCGGCGTTTCCGCCGCCTCGATGGCGGTTGCCGCCCCTGCCGGCGCGGCTGGCGCAGGCGCTGCCGCTGTGGAAGAGCAGACGGAATTTACCGTGATTCTGGCGGCTACCGGCGACAAGAAGGTGGAAGTCATCAAGGTGGTACGCGCCGCAACCGGCCTTGGCTTGAAGGAAGCCAAGGATTTGGTGGATGGCGCGCCCAAGCCGATCAAGGAAGGCATCAACAAGGCCGATGCCGAAGCGTTGAAGAAGCAGTTGGAAGACGCGGGCGCGAAGGTCGAAGTGAAGTAATTCGCGCCTTTTGCGACAGGCAGATGTCCCGTTTTCGGGCGTCTGCCTCTTCCCGTTTTTTATGCACAGAAATCTTATGCCCAAGATAGCAAACGCAAGCCTTTCGATTCCGCCCTCTCTGAGGCGTGGAAGTTTTGCGTTTGATGGCCAGCCGGCCTTTGTTCAGTCGTCTTTTTTCCAGGAGCGATCATGAGTTCGACCTCGAAACCTTCCTCCCACACCTACTCCTATACCGAGAAAAAGCGAATCCGCAAGAGCTTTGCGCGGCGGGAAGAAGTGCTGAAAGTGCCTTCCCTGCTGGAAACGCAGTTGTCCTCTTTTGCCGATTTCCTTCAGGCGGAAGTTGACCCGGAAGCGCGCAAGCCCCAGGGGCTACAGGCCGCGTTCGCCTCGATTTTCCCAATCCGTTCCCATTCGGGGAATGCGCGGCTGGAGTTCGTCTCCTACAAGCTGGCCGACCCGGCCTTCGACGTGAAGGAATGCCACCAGCGCGGCCTGACTTACGCCTCTTCCCTGCGCGCGCGGGTACAACTGATTATCATGGATAAGGAAGCCGCCACGGAAACCATCAAGGAAGTCAAGGAACACGAAGTCTACATGGGGGAAATTCCCCTCATGACGGAAAACGGTTCCTTCGTCATCAATGGTACCGAGCGGGTCATCGTGTCGCAGTTGCACCGCTCGCCGGGCGTTTATTTCGAGCATGACCGGGGCAAAACCCATTCTTCCGGCAAGCTGCTTTTTTCCGCGCGGGTCATTCCGGGGCGCGGTTCCTGGCTGGATTTCGAGTTCGATCCGAAAGACCTTCTCTATTTCCGGGTCGACCGTCGCCGCAAGATGCCGGTCACCACGCTCCTGATGGCGCTGGGCATGACGCCGGAAGAGATATTGAAAGAGTTTTTCGATTTCGACCTCTTTTTGCTTGGCAAGAACAAGATTGAATTTTTGGTGCGGCCTGAACGTCTGCGCGGCGAAATGGCGCGTTTCGACATCAACACGCCGGAAGGCAAGCAGATTGTCGCCAAAGGCAAACGGATCACGGCGCGTCATATCCGGGAGATGGAAAACGCAAAGCTGGAACGTCTGGTCGTGCCGGACGATTTCGTGATGGGGCATGTGCTCTATGAACCGATCAAGAACAAGAACGGGGAACTGATTGCGGAGGCCAATGACGAGATTACCGACACCCTGCTCACCAAGCTGAAAAGCGCAGATGTCCGTGAGCTGAAGGTTCTCTATACCAACGATCTGGATCGGGGCGCGTTTATCTCGCAAACCCTGAAAGGCCACGACACGATGGAGCGTCAGCAGGCGCGGGTTGCCATCTACCGGATGATGCGTCCCGGCGAGCCGCCGACCCCGGAAGCTGTGGAAATCCTCTTCAACGGGCTGTTCTATGCGAGCGAGCGATACGATCTCACCGATGTTGGGCGGATGAAGTTCAACCGTCGCCTGGAACGCAAGCGCACCATCGAATACAAGGTGATGGTCAACAGCCTGCAATCCCGCGCCGAGGCCGCGCTGAAAAAACTGACGGACGAGTTTTGCCGCTACGAGGCGTTGAAGCAGTACAGGCAACTGGTTCTGGAACAGAAGGCGGAAAAAGGCCCGCAGAAACTCGCCAAGGGCGCGGAAATACGGGAGGACTATCTGAACAGACTGAAGAACCCGGAAGACATCCTTGAAATCAAGGCGCAGGACAAGGCCGTCGAAGAAGAGTTGCAGGCGTTGCGCGAGGCGTATGCGCACCCGCCTGAAGCCCTGAAAAAGAGGATGGAAGACAAGGTTAAATATCTGGTCGCGCAGCTTGCCTTTGGTTCCCGCGCGGTGGATGAAAATCTGGATGAGCCGGTCGCTCAACTGCTGGCGGGGATGCTTGCCAAGCATGGCGCCAAGACGGAAGTCCTCTTGCAGCATACCCTCTCGCCGCGCGACATCGTGGATACGGTCAAGACGCTGGTGGAACTTCGCAACGGGCGCGGCGATATTGACGACATTGACCACCTTGGCAATCGCCGGGTTCGCTCGGTGGGCGAACTGGCGGGCAATCAGTTTCGCGCCGGTCTCGCCAGGGTTGAGCGCGCCGTGAAGGAGCGGCTCTCGCAGGCGGAAACGGAAAACCTGATGCCACAGGA
>JAISSL010000214.1 GCA_031273145.1 Zoogloeaceae bacterium
GGATTTCAAAGGTCTTGTCGTGCGAGCCGTATTCTTCGGCCTGCTGCGCCATGAGGCCGACGTTGGGCACCGTCCCCATCGTTTTGGGGTCGAACGCGCCGTTGGTCTTGCAGAAGTTAATCATCTCCTGATACATGCGGGCGAAGGTGGCATCCGGCATCACCGCTTTCACGTCCTTCGGTTTGCCGTCCTTGTCGTACATCTTGCCGCCCACGCGAATCATCGCGGGGATGGAAGCGTCAATAATCACGTCGTTGGGCGAATGAAAGTTGGTAATCCCCTTGTCGGAATCCACCATCGCCAGTTCGGGACGTTGCTCGTGGCAAGCATTCAGGTCGCGGACGATTGCTTCGCGTTGGGGTTCGGGCAGGGCGGCAATCTTGCCGTAGAGATCGCCCATGCCGTTGTTGACGTTGATGCCCAGTTCTTTAAACAATTGGGCATGTTTGGCAAAGGCGTCCTTGTAGTAGCAACGCACGCAATGACCGAAGAGGATGGGGTCGGAGACTTTCATCATCGTGGCCTTGACGTGCAGAGAAAAGAGCACGCCGGATTCGCGGGCGTCTTCCATCTGCGCTTCGTAGAACGCGCAGAGCGCCTTCTTGCTCATGAACATGGAATCCACGATTTCGCCCGCCAGCAGGGAAACCTTGGGTTTCAACAGGATGGTTTCGCCGCGCTTTGTCTGCAATTCCATTTTCACGTCACGGGGGCGGTCGAGCGTCATGGATTTTTCGCCGTGATAGAAATCGCCCGCTCGCATGAACGAAGCATGGGTGCGGGATGCCTGTTTCCACGTACCCATCGAATGCGGATGCTTGCGGGCATAGTTCTTGACCGACATCGGGGCGCGGCGGTCGGAATTGCCTTCGCGCAGCACGGGATTGACGGCGGAACCCAGGCAACGGGCATAACGCGCCCTGATGGTTTTTTCCGCCTCACTTTCCGGGTTGGCCGGGTAGTCGGGAATCTTATAGCCCTTGTCCTGCAATTCGCGGATGGCCGCAATCAGTTGGGGAACCGAGGCGCTGATGTTGGGCAGCTTGATGATGTTGGCTTCCGGGCGCAAGGTCAGTTGTCCAAGTTCGGCCAGGGCGTCGGGGACTTTTTGCGTATCGTCAAGATAATCGGGAAATTCGGCAAGAATCCGCGCGCCCAGGGAAATATCGGCATCCACGACCTGAATGCCCGCCTCTCTGGCAAAGGCGCGCACGACCGGCAGAAAGGCGGCAGTCGCCAGCATTGGGGCTTCGTCGGTGAGGGTATAGACGATGGTGTTGTTATTGGCAGTCATGATGGTCTCGCATGGAAAGGATGTATGGGTTTTCAGGGAAGGTCAGCAGGCAGATTTTAAACGCTTGTCCCCGCGCGTAGGAAAAAGTATCGCTTGCAAAAGCAGGTTTGGTCAATGTGTATGCCTTTGGTTGAGCCGGTCTTGTTGAACGCTTCAAGAACTCAGTATTTTGCAAACAGGTCAACATGCCGCCCGGTACGCTCAAAGCGAGCGACGCCGCCTTTGATTTTATAGAGCAAAAGCCAGTCAGGTTCAATGTGCGCGTCGCGGAATCCACGCCAGTCACCCAACAGCGGGTGGTCGTGATATTTTGTGGGCAGTGGGGTCTCTTCAATAAGCAGCTTCATTAGGGTCTTGAGTTCGCCCATGTCTTTGCCGCGCTTTTGCGCCAGCTTGACATCCCGTTTGAACTGACCGGAATAGGCAGGTGTCAGCATCAAATGCCTAATTGGGTGAACAGGTCTTCTGCGTCTCTGGCAAGATGCAGGTCTTCATTCCGCTCACTTTTCGCCAACGTCTCCGCCGTCAGTTTGTTGGGGATGGACATCTCGAACGGAAGGGCGCGATCCCTGGCAATTTTCGTCAGAGCGACGCGAACAATGTCGGAAACGGTAAGCCCCATGTCTGCAAGCACCGCAGCAGCTTCGTTCTTCAGCGTTTCATCTATCCGCGCCCGGACAAATGCGGTTGCGACCATCTCAAACTCCTTTCATAACCATGCTTGATTGTAGCTCGGTTGAGCTACAAATTCAAGAAGGAGTCATTGCGTATCGTCCCGATTTTTATTAAAATGCCAAGTTTTTCGCGCTTCCAAGCCATGTCTCTTCGCCCCATCCGCAACATTGCCATCATTGCCCACGTAGACCACGGCAAGACGACGCTGGTCGACCAGCTTCTGCGCCAGTCCGGCACCTTTGCCGCGCACCAGCAGATTACCGAGCGGGTCATGGATTCCAACGAACTGGAAAAGGAGCGCGGCATTACCATTCTGGCGAAAAATACGTCTGTCGAGTATGAGGGGATTCACATCAACATCGTGGATACGCCCGGACACGCGGATTTCGGCGGCGAAGTGGAACGGGTGCTGGGCATGGTGGATGGCGTTCTGTTGCTGGTGGATGCCGTGGAAGGCCCAATGCCGCAAACCCGGTTTGTGACCCGAAAGGCGCTGGGGCTGGGGCTTTGCCCGATTGTGGTGGTGAACAAGGTGGATCGGGATGGCGCCAACCCGGATAACGCCATCAACCACACTTTCGATTTGTTCGACAAGCTGGGCGCGAGCGATCAACAACTGGATTTTCCCATTGTCTATGCGTCTGGACTCAATGGCTGGGCGGCACTGGAACTTTCCGCGCCACGGGAAAACATGCGGCCACTGTTCGAGACGATTCTGAAATATGTCCCCGCGCCGGAAGCTGACATGGACGCGCCCTTGCAATTCCAGATTTCCGCTCTGGATTACAGTTCTTACGTGGGGCGGATTGGGATAGGCCGCATTCGGCGCGGACGCATCCGCCCCAATCAGCCGGTGATGGTGATGTTCGGCACGAAGGAAGAAGCGGCGGAGCATGAGCGCGTTTCCTTCCGCGCCAAGGTAGGCCAGATATTCGGCTTCAAGGGGCTTGCCAGAGTGGAACTGGAAGAAGGGCAGGCGGGCGACATCGTGCAGGTTACGGGCATTGAGGATTTGGTGCTCGGCTGTACTCTGGCCGACCCGGAACAGCCGGAATCCCTGCCGCTCTTGAAGATTGACGAGCCGACCCTTTCCATGCAGTTCATGGTCAATACCAGTCCGCTTGCGGGGACGGAAGGAAAATTCGTGACCAGCCGTCAGGTGCGCGACCGGCTGCACAAGGAATTGCTGACGAACATGGCCTTGCGCGTTGAGGATACGCCCAACGGGGAAGTGTTCGATGTGTACGGACGGGGCGAACTGCACCTTTCCATTCTGCTGGAAAACATGCGCCGCGAAGGGTATGAGCTTGCGGTGGGGCGTCCCCGCGTGGTGAAGCGCGTCATTGACGGCGTGGAATGCGAGCCTTACGAAATGCTGTCGGTAGACGTGGAAGAGTCGCATCAGGGCGGCGTTATGGAATCCCTGGGATTACGCAAGGGTGACCTGCTGGACATGATGCCGGATGGACGCGGGCGGGTACGGCTCGAATACCGGATTCCGGCGCGCGGGCTGATCGGCTTTCAGGGCGAATTCATGAACCTGACAAGGGGTACGGGGCTGATTAGCCATGTGTTCGATGAATATGCGCCGGTCAAGGATGGCGGGGTTGCCGAGCGGCGAAGCGGCGTTCTCGTCTCGCAGGAAAATGGCGAAGCGGTTGCCTATGCCCTGTGGAAATTGCAGGATCGCGGGCGGATGTTCGTCAATCCGGGCGAGCGGCTCTATGAGGGGATGATTATCGGCATTCACAGCCGGGAAAACGATCTGGTGGTGAATCCGGTTAAGGGCAAGCAATTGACCAACATCCGGGCATCCGGCACCGATGAGGCGGTTCGCCTGGTGCCGCCGGTGAGCCTGACCCTGGAATCCGCGATTGAATTCATTGCCGACGATGAACTCGTGGAAGTGACCCCAAAAAGCATTCGCCTGCGAAAACGCCACTTGAGCGAACTCGACCGGAAACGGGCAGCGCGAGCGGGTTGACGGATGGCCTTCGGTCGCCGCTAACCTTTTACGTTGAAGGAGATTTACCACCATGTTTCTTACATTTCTGTGCATCACCTTTGCAATCGCAGCCGTTGTCTCGTTCCTTGTCGTGCGGCTGTTCGGGCTGCCGATTGAAGGCATCCTCAAGCGAATCATTGCGGACGACATCAGCCAGGCATGGCTCAAGTATATGAAGTTCGCTATCTACGTCGTGGGTATCTCAAAAGGCGTTCGCGTCTGGGAACTGGAGCGGTACATAAGTCCCAGACCATACGACGAGGAGGCAAGAATTCTGGAACTCACGCTGGATCGTTGGGTGCTTGAAGTCTACCGCACCATCATCGAAACCTTGCAGGGTATCGCGTGGATGCTGCTCGTGTTCTTCATCTTCGCGCTTATAGCCTACGTGATTGTTCGCGTCTTTGAACTGAAACACAAGGTTCCGCCGGATGTTCTATAAGGCATCATGAAACTGCTCGTAGCTATTCTGGCGCTCGTGCCGGTTCTGTCCATTGCGGACGGTTTGCGGCTGCGTGAAAACCATTGGCGTTACCCAGGCGAGGTACTGGTATTTCAGCTAACGCCTGAACAGAAGCAGGCCATTGAACACAGTATCGCCTGCCAGCCTGGTGAAGACCCAAGGAAAAAGAACACGTACACATCCTACACGTTCAGCCTGACGCCAGCGCAGGCCGAAGGGGTTCGCAAGCGGGTCGGGTTTGCGCCTTCGTACTTCCAGGTCTTTCAAACCGTGCTTGGATACGAGGACGCCTGCCCATGCTGGAATCTGGTTCTCAGATACTCAGAGGACAGCTTTGAAATTCCG
>JAISSL010000240.1 GCA_031273145.1 Zoogloeaceae bacterium
ACGTTATCGGTCAAATCTCCCAACGAACCTTTCAGGCCGCGCATTTCCCCCTCGATCCGGGCGCGCGCGATGGAAAGCTCGCCGGCTTCATTGACCAGCTTGTCAACCAGGTCTGCGCGTACCCGCATCTGAGCGCGCGTACTTTCCGCATCCGGGGCATGGTGGGAGGCCGGTTTTTCCGGCTCTTCCGCCCCTTCAGCCGGTTCGCCTTCAGGCGTTGCGGCAGGAGAATCGCCCGCTGCCGCCGCATCCTGTCCGGCTTCCGGCTGCTTCGTCGAGATCGCAGGCAGGGGCGGGGTAATCGCGCTGAAATCCCCCGCC
The DNA here is from genome assembly GCA_031273145.1 of Zoogloeaceae bacterium. Taxonomy (GTDB): domain Bacteria; phylum Pseudomonadota; class Gammaproteobacteria; order Burkholderiales; family Rhodocyclaceae; genus Azovibrio. The sequence continues at coordinate 322 of JAISSL010000240.1, forward strand.
CTGTATCGCTCGACCGTATCGGCCAGCGTATCCAGAACCGAGGCTATTTCATCCAGATCGGCATCGCTTCCCCCGCCAAGCCCCATCAGCTCATTGACCTGCGTCTCCGTAGCATGGGTCAGCTCGCCCAGATTCATCGCCCCGGCCATCCGCGCGCTGCCCTTGAACGTATGCAGCACCCGCGCCAAGGCACGGGGCGCTGCTTCATCCTTTCGATTCGCGCGCCAGGCGGAAAGTTCCTTCTGGAAACCCGCCAGCAGGTCTTCGGCTTCTTCCAGAAAAATCGGGATCAATTGCTCATCAAATTCATCTTTCAGCGTCGGCATCACGAATTCATGCTTTTCTTCCACCCGCGCCTGCGTCTGAGGTAGCTCCGGCGTTGGCATGGCAAAACCATCGCCAGCTTCCTGCGGAATAGTCTGCTCGAATTCTGGCTGGAAATCATCCAGCGAAAAATCGCCGCCTACCTCCGCCAATTCCATACCCGTAAACGCGCTTTCCGGCTCAGGCGAAACCTCACCCACCTGAATGCCATTCGGCTCTTCCGCAAACATATCCGAATCCATCGCCTCAACCAGTTCAATGGACTCGACAGAATCATCCAGACCAAAAGGCGCAAGCGGCGGCTCGGCAGGCGCTTCCTGCAACTCCGCCTTGTGCTGTTCTTCCCCGGCGGGCGCGGACGGATACAACAGACTCAGCATCTTGACGAGCTTGTTCTTCGGTTCCGGCATCTTGCCTTCCGTCAGGCCAGTCTGCATCGCCGCCAGGGTGTCAATGGTCTGCCCGATGATTTCCACGCCTTCCAGTAAATCCCGCTGATCGCTCTCATTGCGGCGCAAAAGCGTCATCTCCAGTTCATGCGCCAGCTCGTTGAGCGGCATGAAGCCAACCGTGCCGGCAATCCCCGCCAGGGTATGCGCCGCGCGCCCGACTTCATAAGGCGTCTCCATGCCCGGAGTCTCCTCAAGCTCAAGCCTGAAGTTTTTCAGGGTGTTCAGATGCCCGGTCGATTCTTCCCTGAAAATCTCGTACAACTGCGGCGAGATGGACAGGTCGCCAATGACGACATTCTGTTCTTCCCCTTTGTCATCTAGCTCCAGAGCGTTAAGGGGGGCAGACGGCTCAGGAGCGACGGAAGGGTTTTCCGGCGCAGCCCTTTCATTTGCTTCAACCTCCAGCGCCGGAACTTCTTCGGCAGGTTGCCCAATATCAAAAATATCCGAAATACTGCCCCCCAGCATGGTTGCTTCAAACGAAGGCTCTTCCGCCAGAGGTTCGATGTCCCCGAAAATCTGCGTCCCCGACATCTCAATCCCACTCTCTTCAAGATGGGGCGCGGACAGCGTGAAATCAGGCATTGCTTCCAGCGCGGGTTCTTCTTTCTTCTGAACCACAGGCGGCGGAGGCGTTTCTTCCCCCGCGTTGCCGCGCAGGGATTTTGCCCGCGCCATCAAATCGGCATAGGCCGGAACCGACGCATAATCATGCGCGGCAAGCGCACTCACCCAGGCCAGGAAAACCTGATGCGCTTCCTTGACCATCTCCAGCAATTCAGGCGTCACCAGCATTTCCTGCCGCAACCAGAGATTCAGGGTTTGTTCTACCTCCCAGGCCGTCTCGCCCAAGTCTTTCAGGCCGACCATGCGCCCGCTGCCCTTCAGGGTATGGAACGAACGCCGGACAGCCGTCAGGTTCTCGACCTCGTTCGGCTGCCGCCGCAGAACGTCGAGATTTTCCTGAATGACCATCAGCACTTCCTGCGCTTCTTCCAGGAAAATTTCGAGCAATTCGGCATCCAGTTCTTCCGCGCTCGCTTCCACCAACTGCATGGTCTTGGCAGAAGGCGCAGGAATCACGGGCTGTACGCTGATCGGCGCAAGGGCTTCCGCCACGGCTTTCATCTCTGCCTGGGGCGCGCTTTCCTTCGTCTGCTTCAACGCCTTCAACGCTGACTTGGCCTGGGCAAGCAACGCCTCATCAGCAACCAGGTCTGCGTCTTTCTGCAACTCTTCCAGACAGGCTGACAGTTGACTCCGCAGTTTCATGTTTCCAGGATCGGCTTGCAGCGCCTTCAAGAGACTTCTGGTTTTCTTCTTCAGTTCTTCCAACTGGGTCTCAACGCTGTCGCCAGCTTCCTGCGTCTCTTCCGTCCCTTCATCTTCCTCAGTGGCAACCGAGCGCACATCAAACTTGCGCATGAATTCGCCAAAGCTGATTTCGCCGCCCGCAAGCGCATCCACAAAAAACCCAAGCGTGGAGATTTCCTGCGCGACGCCTTCGCACGCCGCGTGATCCGGCGCATAATCCGGCTTGGCAAAGGCCAGCACCCGCCCCTCGCATGCTTTCAGATAATCCAGCGCTTCATCCTGCCCAAGAATGGACAACGCGCCCGCAATCTGGTTGAGCGGTCTTTCCAGTTCCGCCTTCTGTGGACGTTTGCTGTTGTCGCGGAAGAAGGCATCCAGAACCTGCTCGACTTCGCCCAGACTGGTCTGAATCTCCCGCGCAACCTGGGTCATCAACAGCTTTTCCTGAGCGCGCCGCGCCATCTCATCCAGGATGGGCGCATCCGTATCATCCAGCGCCTTTCCGGCGCGGCAGCTTGCCAGTCGCCGCACAACCAGCGCCGCTTGCGCCGGGAAGTTTTCGCTTAAATGCAGATAATTATCCAGAGTGTTCTGGATCAGAATAAGCGCCGTGGCAACTTCCATCGCCAGCGTTTCCGTCTGCCGCGACGCATCCGCCGCCAGCCAGGCCGCCGTACTCGCCAGCGCGTCCGTGAGCGGCTTCAATTCCTCGCCCAGCACGGCAACGTACTGGGGAATATTCTTGCTTTGTTCCGCAAAAGCGGCAAGCGCCGGCGCGCTGCCGGAACAAAAGCGATTCCACTGCTCGCTCACAGCGGCAACAATTTCTTTCAGCGCATGAAGCGCATTGGTCTGCGCCGCATTGATCTCGTGCAGCACCTGATCCTTCGAGGGAATCAACCGTTTCAACTGGTAGACCCCCTGAATATCCTTCAGGAGCGGATCGGCTTCTCCCGGCACGTTCGCCACATAGAAAAGACAATCGCGCAGGAGACGATCGGCAATGCCGGGATGGCCTTCCTGCAAGCGGCGAATCTGCTGGTCAATCCGGGCGCAGAGGGAACGCGCATCGCCCACCTTGGTGCCCCCATTCAGGAGCGCCGTCACCAGCCCCAGCGCCGACCACCAGAAGGCTCGTACCGAAGGCGAAGTCTGCACCACCTCAATCCGGTTTAAAGCCGCGCGCATCCGGTTAAGCCCGTCTTTGGCCTGAGCGGCATCCTTGGCGCGAAGCCAGGTCAGCAAACCCTTCTGGAAAAGAACACGCTCGCCATGAATGAGTTTCTTGCGCGCCGCCGGGGAGAGTTTCTTGGTCTCGGCCTTGCGTTTGGGCGGTCGCCGGGAAAGGTCGGGGAAAAACAGATCAATCGGATTGGCCTTTTGTTTGCCCAGCGCCTTCGTCACTTCCTGATAAACCGGCAGAAGGCGTAGCGACTGCGGCGGCTCGCCAATGAGCAAATCGCCTAGATACTGGCGCAGAACGGAAAACCCCCCCTCCACAATCGCAATGGCACCATCCGCATCGGTTATTTCACGATTCTCCACCTTGCCGAGCAGCATATCCAGCGCCTCGGCAACCTGAACCGCGCCATTGACGCCGACCATGGCCAGGGCGCCAATTGCCTGTTGCAAATGCGTGCGGGCAAACTTGATCCGCGTACTTTCATGCTCGGCCAGATATTGCGTCAGCGCGACAAACGCTTCCTCCAACGCAACGTCAATTTCTCCCTTGACCCAGCTCAAAGGGCCAATGTCGAAACCATGATTTTCCGTAATGGTGCTCATAACGAAACTCGTTAGCTAACCTTGAAACCGGCGACCGATCCCTTCAATTCCGAAGCAAGGGCATTCAATTCATCCACCGCTCTGGCGGTATGGTTGGTGCTGACCGTGGTTTGCCGGGTAATCCGCAAGATGTCCTGCATCAGGTTGGCAACCTTGGTCGCTGAAAGCGACTGTTCCTGGGTTGCCGCCGAGATGTTTTCAATCAGCGCCGCAAGATCGCGCGACACCTGCCCGATTTCCGACAATGCCTGCCCCGCCGTATCGGAACGTCTTGCGCCCTCAACCACGCCCTGGGTCGACTGTTCCATGGCGGAGACCGCATCCTGGGTATCGGACTGAATCGTCTTGACCAGCGCCGAAATCTGCCGGGTCGCCTCGCCGGAACGTTCCGCCAGCCGCTGCACTTCTTCCGCAACCACGGTGAAGCCGCGCCCCGCTTCGCCAGCGGAAGCCGCTTGAATCGCGGCATTCAAGGCCAGAACGTTCGTCTGCTCGGTAATATCGGAAATCAGTTCCACAATTTCGCCGATTTCCTGCGAGGATTCGCCCAGCCGTTTGATACGCTTGGCGGTTTCCTGAATCTGATCCCGAATCGCGTTCATACTGCGAATCGAATCCTGCACGGCCGCCGTGCCCTTGTCTGCCGCTTCCAGAGAAGAACGCGCCACCTGCGCGGACTGGGATGCGTGCCCGGAAACCGCCTTCATGGATTCCGCCATGGTCAACACCGAATTGCCCGCCAGATTGATTTCCTCGCCCTGCTTCGCGGCCGCCGCCAGAAGTTCAGCGGAAGTCTTGCGCGCAATCTCGGTTGCCTGAGTCACGCGGGTAGAGGCGTCGTTGATCCGCCCCACCAGAACGCGCAGCTCTTCAATCGTGTAGTTGATGGAGTCCGCAATCGCGCCGGTGATGTCCTCCGACACGGTTGCCGTCACGGTCAAATCCCCGTCAGCCAAATCCCCCAGTTCGTTCATCAGGCGCAGGATGGCCTCCTGATTCTGGCGGTTGGTTGATTCGGACGCCTGCCGTTGCAGTTCGGCATCTTCCGCCCGACCATGCGTTTCCTGCAGATAAATCACCGCCATCCACACCAGCAGGGCAGCCATACAGATGGACAGGACAATGATGCTGATCGTATACCAGATGCGGGAATCCAGCCCCTTCTGATAGATATGGTAGAGCTTGTCCGCGCCTTCGTAGAGGATGTTGCTTTCCAGGAAAATGTTGGCTGCCGCCTGCTTGGATTGCTCCAGATAGTGAAGCGAAGCCATGATGCCGTTGACCGCCTCATGATTGGCCGCGAATACCCTGCCAAGATCGCGCACAACGGCTCTTGATTCGACGCTCCCCACATTGCCCAATTCACCCAGCAGCTTCTCAAAATCTGCCATGTTGTTGAACAGTTCAAGCGACACGTCCGGCCGGATGACATCGCCTCCCACCAGATGATTGACGTTTTTGGGGATACTCTGCGTCAGCATCCACAACTGACTGGCGGCCATCGAATTCTTTCCGCTTTCATTGGCGTATAGGTTCACCAGTCGCGCGCCCAATCCCTGAAAACGCGCGTCGTTTTCGTTGACGATGTCCGTATTCTTTCTGAACATGATCAGCGTTGCTTCCTGGTCGGTCAGAACCCCCACCAGCTTTTTCAGGCGATCCCAGTGACTCACCAGGGCATCCAGCGCGTCCAGCGCATGATCCGGCGAGGCGGAAACATCAACCGAACCAACGGTTCCACCCCGTTTCAGAATCGTCAGCAGGTTGGAGAAGTCGGCGCTTGCGTTCTTCAACTGTTCAAAGGAATTGCTGTCTCCAAGCACCGCCATGCTGGAGCTTTTGGCCAGCCGTTGCGAGAGCATCCGCAGATCGCTGGCGGCAGATACATAGGCCGTCCCTTCCGTATAGGAGCTGTTGTTCATGTACACCAGCGCCATGGTGAGGACAAAGAGCAAAAGCAGGAAAGTAACCATGCCCTGAAAACGCGGGCCTGTGCTGTGTTCGCCGCCCTTGCCCTTGCGGCTTTTTTTTCTGCTTGAAACGGGGCGAACCGGTGACAAGGTTTGGGCACTTTCCAGGTTGTGTTCGTTTTTACCAAATAAGGCCATGTTCAATCTCCGCAGTCAGGCCACAATATTCATAAAATCGGGATCGGCAAGCAGCGCCGCCAAATCCAGGCGATGCCATTTACCACCATCATTGTCAATGAACAGCCCGGCATTCCACGGTTTTTCAGTGGCGGGAGGTTTTACCTTGAAATCCGTCGGCTTTTTCAGCCCCAGCAAACCGGATACCAAAAGCGCCACGTTGTTGCCAAAGCGCGTCCCAACCAGCAACAACCGGATACCGGAATTGTGCAATGAAATCGGCTCTTCGCCAATAAAGGCCGGGAAATCGGTGACGGCATGCAGATTGCCCCGAATATTCGCTAGGCCAAGGAAAGAGGGACGGGTCAGGGGAACCGGCGTCAGGGACGGCAACGTGGAGATGACTTCGCCAGAAATGGACAAATCCATCAGCCAGCGCGATTTCCCGGCCTGAACACCCAGCAGGGATGCCGCGTTGACACCAGTAACGGCACCCGCAAGCCGGTGAGAGAGATACTCCTGAAACTCGCGCAGGCTGACACGCCGGGACATAGCGACCTGGTCCTCTTCTTATTCCAGCGCCGCAATTGCCGCCAACAATTCCC
>JAISSL010000024.1 GCA_031273145.1 Zoogloeaceae bacterium
GCATCAATCAGTTCGCGCTCCGCAATCGCCTTGATGTCGGCAAAATCCATCACCATGCCGCTGTCCGTCTCGCCCGGCTTGGCGTTGACTTCGCCTTCCAGGGTAATTTCCAGCGCATAGCGATGCCCATGCAGGTTGCGGCATTGGCTTTGATGGTCGGGAATCCGGTGTCCTGCGTCGAATTCCAGGCGGCGGGTAATTCGCATCACGATAATTGACTTGTGAGCCAGGTGGAAGATGGCGCATTATAGGGGGCAAACCGGAGTTGATGATGAATCATGAAACGCTGACCGTAACCGAACATCGCCGTGACCAGGCAGGACTGACGTATATCTACCCGGTTCTTTCCCGTCGCGCGGGCGGGATTTCCATCGGAATCAATTTAAATCTCAACCGCGCCTGCAACTGGAATTGCGTCTATTGTCAGGTCGAAGGGCTGCACAGAGGCAAGCCAGAGGCCATTCAGACCGAACTTTTACTGGATGAACTGCGCGGATTTTTACACGAAGCGTTGGCGGGAGATTATCTGGCGCGGCATGTGCAGGAGGTGGCCTTCCGGCGGCTGGCGGACATCGCTTTTTCCGGCGACGGCGAACCTACCTGCGCCGACGAATTCGTTGCCGTCATGGCCGGGGTTGTGGCAGTCATGCGGGAATTTGAGCTGGTTGGGCGTTTGCCCCTGCGCCTGATTACCAATGGCAGTCTGGTGGAACGCAAGCGAACGCGGGCAGGCTTGGTGATTCTGGCATCGACAGGCGGAGAGGTATGGTTCAAGATAGACCGGGGCGACAGGGCAGGGCTGTTTGCGGTCAACCGGACGCGCCTTACGCCGGAGACTGTGTTGCGCCGTCTGCGCGTTTCTGCGGAGTGCGCGCCGACCTGGGTGCAGACCTGCTGGTTTGCCCATGCCGGGAAAGCGCCGGATAGAAGAGCAAAGGAAAATTATCTGGCCTTGCTGCGGCAAGCCGCCGGGTTCATAGAGGGGATTCATCTCTACGGGCTGGCGCGTCTGCCCCGGCAGGGCGAAGCGTCCGGCCTCACCCGCCTTTCGCCAGAAGCCCTGGAAGCCTGGGGCGCGGAAATCCAAAAAAAAACAGGCATCAAGGTGTGTTGTTCACCTTGATGCCGCTAGGTTGGCAGCACTGGGAAAACGACCCGGCAAACCGAGCCGTATCCTGTACTGTTCTTGTTATTCTGCTACCTTTTTCTTTTCCCGGGCTTGCTTCTTCAGGGATTTGAAGAGGTCAGGCTCGTACTTTTTCAGGTACTCGGCGACTTCGACATCTTCGCGCTTCAGCTTGTAGATGTCGATTTGCTCGACGTGTACCAGACGCAACAGTTCGCGCACGGGCTTGGGCATGTTGCGACCGCTTTCGTAGCGGGAGCCGCCGCTCTGGGTCACGTTGATGCGCGACCAGAACTGTTGCTGGTTCAATCCAAGACGATGCCGCACTTCACGCGGATTGACAATTTCAAGTGGTTGTGTGGTGTTCATGGTATTCTCCAAAGTCAAGTTGTGAAACAGGGTTGGTTGTGGTGATCTATATAACTAAAGTTATATGCCTGAAGTCTATCACAGCATACGCATTTGTGTTAACCGAGTTTGTAACTGCGTTTACCCGGCTGGACTCACCAAAACAGAATGATAGCATAAAAACGCGATGACAAGTAGCATATATCCTTTTATTATAAATCCATGTGGCAAATGTATATGCTGGAACAATGCCAGATTGCTTATAGCATAGGACATTTGCGCCGATTTTTCCAGATAATACCAAAGGAATTAATTGTAATAAATTGTTTCAGGCGGAGTAAAATCCTGCCCAAGTCTCCAAAATCCCTGCCGCGATGCCTTATTTTTCCTCTTTTTCCTTGCCATGAACGACGCGGACAGCCTACAGGATTGCCTGTGCGCGGATCGTCGTCGCCTTGCCGCCTTACGCCGTCTGGCGCGCGCCACAACGGGCGAAAAACATACACGCGCAACAGAAGCGTTTGCCGAGTTGCGGGCGGCTTCCCGTGCTGCCTTGTCCGAGCGTCGGAGCCGCCTGCCCAATCCAGCGTTTCCGCAGACCCTGCCGGTCAATGAACAACGCGGAAAGATAGCCGATCTCGTCGCCTGTAATCAAGTTGTCATTATATGCGGAGAAACGGGTTCTGGGAAGACCACGCAATTACCCAAAATCTGCCTTGCGCTTGGACGCGGCGCGGCGGGCTGGATTGGGCATACTCAGCCCAGGCGGCTGGCGGCGCGTTCGGTGGCCGCCCGGCTCGCGCAGGAACTGGAAACCTCGGTAGGCGCGGGCGTGGGGGTAAAAATCCGCTTTCATGACCGCGCCGCCCCTGATTCCTGGGTCAAGCTGATGACGGACGGCATTCTGCTGGCTGAAACCCAATCCGATCCTCTGCTTTCCCACTACGATACGCTCATCATTGACGAAGCGCATGAGCGCAGCCTGAACATTGATTTCATTCTGGGCTATCTGAAGGAAATCCTGCCGCGCCGCCCGGATTTGAAGCTCATCATCACTTCCGCCACCATTGATGCAGAACGCTTCTCGCGCCATTTTGCCGATGCGCCCATACTGGAAGTCTCCGGGCGGCTGTATCCAGTGGAAATCCGCTATCGCCCGGTTGAGGCGAGGGAAGGCGAACGGGATTTTTACCAGGCCATTGCCGAGGCGTGTGATGAGCTTGCCTGCCTTGGCCCCGGCGACATTCTGGTGTTTCTTCCCGGCGAGCGGGAAATACGCGAGGCGGCAGAAGCGTTGCGAAAATACCACTTTGCCGTTCCTGCCCGCCAGCACCCGGAAATTCTGCCGCTTTTTTCCCGTCTGTCCGCAGCCGAACAGGATCGCATTTTCAAGCCTGCCCATGCGCCGCGCATCGTGCTGGCGACCAACGTGGCGGAAACCTCACTGACGGTGCCCGGCATCCGCTATGTGGTGGATACGGGGCTGGCGCGGGTCAAGCGGTATTCGTACCGCCACCGGATTGAGCAGTTGCAGGTGGAAAAAATCAGTCAGGCGGCGGCGAAGCAACGTTCGGGACGATGCGGACGGGTAGCTGCCGGGGTTTGCATCCGGCTTTACGACGAAGCGGATTTCAATGCCAGAGCGCCCTTTACCGACCCGGAAATTCTGCGCTCGTCGCTGGCGGGCGTTATTCTTCGCATGAAATCGCTGAAACTGACCGAAGTCGAGCGGTTTCCTTTTCTGGAAGCGCCGCCGGACAAGGCGATACGGGATGGCTATGCCCTGCTTTCCGAATTGAGCGCGTTGGATGATGAAAAGCGACTGACCGAGACCGGGCGCACTTTGGCGCGTCTGCCGCTTGACCCGAAAATTGCCCGGATGCTTGTCGCGGCGAAGGAACGCGCCTGTCTGAAAGAAGTGTTGGTGATTGCCGCCGCGCTCGCAACCCAGGACCCGCGCGAGCGTCCGCAGGAAAAGCAGCAGGCGGCAGATGAAGCGCATCGGCGGCTGATGTTCGCCGACCCGGAGACAAAATCCGAATTCATGGGCTGGCTGAATCTCATGAAGTGGTACGCCGGGGAGATTGAGCACAAAAAATCCAACCGGAAGTTGAGCGAGCATTGCCACGCGGCTTTTCTTTCCCAGGCGCGGATGCGCGAATGGTGGGAAGTCCACCGGCAATTGCACGCGTTCGTCACGGAAATGGGCTGGCGGGAAAATGAACTGCCCGGAACCTATGAGGCGATTCACAAAGCCTTGCTTGCCGGGTTGCTGGGCAATTTCGGCAGCAAATCGGATGAGACCGGGCAGTTTTTGGGCGCGCGCGGCATTCGCTTTCTAATTCATCCTGCTTCGCCCTTGCAGAAGAAGGCGGGGCGCTGGATTCTGGCGGCGGAGATTACCGAGACGACCCGCCTTTACGCCCGTTGCGTCGCCAAGATTGAGCCGGAATGGCTGGAAGAGGTGGGGGCGCACTTAATCAAGCGCAACTATTTCGACCCGCATTGGGAGAAGCGGACGATGCAGGTTGCCGCCTGGGAACAGACGCTTCTGTACGGCGTTGTGATTGTCCCGAAGCGACGGGTGCATTACGGCCCGATGGCGCCGGAGGAAGGGCGCATCATTTTCATCCGGCAGGCTCTGGCGGGCGGGGAAGTGGATGCTTCTAGCGGGAGCCGCTGGCCTTTTTTCCGGCACAATCAAAAGCTGATTGAAGAAATCGAGCGACTTGAGCACAAGCAGCGCCGGCAGGATTTGCTGGTGGATGACGCGGCGATTTTTGCGTTTTACGACCGTATCATTCCGGCGGGCATTCACAATGGCGTAACCTTCGATACCTGGCGGGCGGATGCGGAACGGGAAAATCCGCGCTTACTCTACCTTTCCCGCGACGATTTGATGCAGCGCGATGCGGCGGATGTCACGGTTGGAAAATTCCCGCAAAGGTTGAAACTGGGCGGCGTGGAATATCCGCTCTCCTACCATTTCGAGCCGGGCAGTCCCAAGGATGGCGTGACTCTTTCCGTCCCGCTGCCGCAATTGAATCAGCTTTCCGCGCGACATCTGGAATGGCTGGTGCCGGGGCTGTTGCAGGAAAAAGTCCTTCAGTTACTGAAAAGCCTGCCGCAGAAAATCCGCGCCAAACTCGTTCCTATGCCGGCCTTTGCGGCGCAATTTCTCAATTGGCTTGAAAAGACCGAAGAAAAACGGCGCGCGGAAGGGCTTTTGCCCTTATTGATTGAGTACATCCTGAGCGCGAAAAACCTGAATGCGCGGGGCTGGAGCGTCACGCCCGACCTGTTTCGTCTGGATACCCTGTCGCCGCATCTGGGCATGAACATCCGGGTGGTGGATGAGCATGGGCGGCAACTGGACATGAGCCGCGATTTGAGCCAGTTGAAGCGGGATTGGGGCACTCAGGCGCGGCAGGAATTTTCCAGCCTAAATGAATCTCCGGCGGACGCGCAAAAATGGACGGACTGGAGTTTTGGCGCGTTGCCTGAAATCATGGAACTGCAAAGTGGCGGGCAAATGGTAATGGGCTATCCGGCGCTGGTGGATGAAGGCGATGGGGTGCGCTTGCGGACGTTTGATGAAGAGGAGGAAGCCCGCCGCATCCACGCAAAAGGTCTGATTCGGCTTTTCATGCTCTGTTTTAGGGAACAGGTGAAATATCTGGAAAAAAGCCTGCCGGGCTTGACCCAAATGGCCATGCAGTACATGCCGTTGGGCGATGCGGCTGAATTGAAGCAGCAGATTCTGGCGCTTGCCTTTAGCCGCGCCTGCCTTGCGGAACCCTGGCCGCATGACGCGGAAAGTTTTGCGGCGCGGGCGGAAGAGGCGCGTCCAAGGCTCAACCTGCTGGCGCAGGAGATTGCCCGCCTGATAGGTTTAATCCTCACTGAATGGCAGGCGCTTGGCAAAAAGCTGGCGACCTGCAAGGGGAAGGAAACGGTAGCGGACATTGCGGCGCAGATAGAACGTCTTTTGCCTGAACGGTTTATTGCCGAGACGCCGTTTGAGCGGTTGCAGCACTTTCCCCGCTATCTGAAGGCGGCGCAGGTTCGCATTGAAAAGCAGAAGAACGATCCTGCCCGCGACCTTCGCCTGCTGGCGGAATATCAACCGCTCTGGAGCCGATATGCCCGCCATGTTGCCCAGATTGGTCGGCATGGCGGCATTGACCCGCGTCTGGCGCAGATTCGCTGGTTGCTGGAAGAACTGCGCGTCTCGCTTTTCGCGCAGGAACTTAAAACGCCCGCGCCTGTCTCGGTCAAACGGCTGCAAAAAATGCTGGCGGAAATCGGTTAGAATCCGCTAATCCATGATGGCAGGAGACTGGTTCTGGCATCCTGCGCTACCGCCTCTCACAAGGCAACCGGCCTCGCCATCATCAATCCGTGGAAAACGTAACCATGCCCTCAAATCCAATCCCCACCACCCGCCGCCGCTTTTTGGCATCCTTTTTGTCTCTGGCGGCGGCTCCGGCAGAGGGCTTTTCGCTGTTCGGCAAGAAAAGGGCGCGTGATCTTGGCAAGGTTTATGAGTATCTCAAGGATGCCGATTTACGCCTCATGGAGGCTGGCAGACAACGCATTACGATCAAGAACGCTTACTTCTCTGATGAAAAATTCAGCGACCAGTGGTGGTACTTTGATTTTGTTGACTGTGAGTTTACAGGTCAATATATAATCAGTCTTGGCTGGTTGGGGAATTGTACGTTTACCAATTGTAATTTCAATGGGATTTTTGGATTTGGAAGTGGGGTAGACACAAAATTTCTGCGTTGCTCTGTTAAAGGGGAAAGTATTTTGTCATTTGGCAAAGCTACCCTTGATTCAACAGTTTTTGAGCAATGCTCATTCGTAAACACACTGAGAGACCATAATCATGTAGGGGCTATCATGTGTCATGGTGAGATTTTGTTTATTGATTGCAAGGCTGAAGGTTTTGCATTGAAAGGAAGCAAAAAACTAACATTGCATCATTGTACTACCATATCAGCGGAATTGAATTCAGCTACTCCCGGCATTTTTAGCGACGTAAGTCAGATGCCTTACTCTGATTTTTTGCTTGAAAATTGCGATTTTACGCGCGGAGTAGACGCAACAGACCTCGAACTCAACAATTTCACCATGAGGAATTGCAAGGTTGGAGTGTTTGAAACCGTAGGGAGTACCTCACTTGGCGATGTGCTGATTGAAAACATCAAGGTGGGGCATGTCAAGATTTCCGCAAGCGATTTTCAAGGGAAACTTACAGTGAAAAATTGTTCATTTTTTACACCATATAAAGGGCATAGTTTTCGGTGTGGCGGCTGTGTTCCTACGCATACGCTTTTGGAAAACCTTACCTGTTCAACCAACCCGGTAGACGTTGTTAGTACATATGGCCCACGCACAGAATGGAAAGACCCGCCGCCAAATAAATCTTTTATCATCCGAAATTGCGACATTCCGCACCTGCATGTAGACTGGGCGCAGACAGAGCATTTGCGGATTGAGAATTGCACATTCGACACCCTGCTTATTCGCAATGGACGCATCGGCAAGCTGGAAATTATTGACTGTTCATTGAAAAAACTGGACGTTTCCAATACCCAGGTGAAGGAACAAAACATCCGCATCCCGAAAGGCTGCGACACCCTCGCCACGGGCAGCAACCTAAAATGGTTGCCTGCTGAATAATCCCTTGCCGAGGAATAAACATGCCTTTTAATAACCCAACCCCCACCACCCGCCGCCGCTTTCTGGCATCCTTTTTGTCTCTGGCGGCGGCTCCGGCAAAGGGCTTTTCGCTGTTCGGCAAGAAAAGGGCGCGTGATTTAGGCAAGGTCTATGAGTACCTTCAGGATGTCGACTTGCGTATTGAGGAAGTAGGAGAACAACGCATAACGATAAAAAACGTCATTTTCTCTGATGAAGAATTTGATGGCGCGTGGGGTTACCTTGATTTTGTTGACTGCAAGTTTACAGGCCAATATAAGATACGTCTTGATTGGCTGTTGAATTGTACGTTCACCAACTGTACCTTCAAGGGTATCTTTGGATTTGGTGGAGTGGAAGATACACGATTCCAAAGTTGCTCCGTTGAAGGAGAGAGTATCTTGTCACTGGATGAAGAAACTCTTGATACAACGGTTTTTGAGCAATGTTCATTTGTAAACACGCTGGGAGACCGCAACCATGCAGGAGCTATCCTTTGTCATGGAGAGATTTTGTTTATTGATTGCAAGGTGGAAGGATTTTTGTTGAAAGGAAGTAAAAAGCTGACACTGCGTCGCTGTACTACCATATCAGCGGAATTGGATGGAGCATCTTTCGCTTTTTTTAGTGATAAAAGCAAAATGCCATATTCCGATTTTTTGTTGGAGGACTGCGATTTTACACGCGGAATAGAGTTTTCAAACCCTGAACTCAACAGTTTCATAATGCGAAACTGCAAGGTGAGCATCTTTAAGCCATTTGCCCCAGTAATTCGTGATTTTGCTTTGTTTGAAGGCATCAAGGAAGGGCATCTTAACATTTCTTCCTACGATTTGCTAGGAAAACTCACGGTTAGAGATTGCTCTTTTTATACGCCGGATGGTGGGTACAGTTTTCGGTGTTCAGGCACCATTGCCGCCCACACACTCATTGAAAACGTCGTTTGCAAATCTTATCCTGCAAACATTACGGGTTATACTGAAGAAATGACAGAAGATAAGCGTTTGCCGGGGACACGCAATAAATCTCTTATTGTCCGCAATTGCGACATTCCACACCTGCATGTGGACTGGGCGCAGACGGAGCATTTGCGGCTAGAAAATTGTCATTGTGACACCCTGCTTATTCGCAACGGACGCATTGGCAAACTGGAAATTATTGACTGTTCATTGAAAAAACTGGACGTTTCCAATACCCAGGTTCAGGAACAGGATGTGCGCGTCCCGGCAGGTTGCGACACCCTCGCCACGGACAGCAACATAAAATGGTTGCCTGCTGAATAATCCCTTGCCGAGGAATAAACATGCCTTTTAATAACCCAACCCCCACCACCCGCCGCCGCTTTCTGGCATCTTTTTTGTCTCTGGCGGCGGCTCCGGCAGAGGGCTTTTCGCTGTTCGGCAAAAAGAGAATCCGCGAATTTGGCAAGATATATGAATATCTCCAAGATGTTACACTGCGTATCAAGGAAACAGGCAATAAACGCATTGCAATCAAAAATGCTATCTTCTCCAATGAAAAATTTAATGGAGAATGGGGGTTTTTTGATTTTGCTGACTGTGATTTTTCAAGCCAATATAATATAAATCTTGATTGGCTGTCGAATTGCACGTTTACAAACTGTAGCTTCAATGGAATTTTTGGTTTTGGAGGTGTGGAAAATACAAGATTTTTGCGTTGCTCAGTAAAAGGAGAAAGTATCTTGTCACTGGATGAAGATACTCTCGATACAACAGTTTTTGAGCAATGTTCATTCGTAAACACGCTGAGAGACCGTAATCATGTAGGAGCTATCATGTGTCATGGAGAGATTTTGTTCATTGATTGCAAGGCGGAATGGTTTGCGTTGAAAGGAAACAAAAAACTGACATTGCGCCGTTGTATTACCATATCAGCGGAATTGGATACAGCTGCTTCCGGCCTTTATAGAGACAAAAGCAAAATGCCTTATTCTGATTTTCTGCTGGAAGATTGCGATTTCTCCCGTGGAGTGTCTGCAACAAACCTTAAACTCAACAATTTTATCATGAGAGATTGCAAGGTAGGATTTCTTGAGTCTGCTGGAAGTACCGCGCGGGGCGATGTACTGATTGAAAATATCAAGCAGGGACATCTTGACCTTTCAGCCAGCGATTTTCAGGGAACCCTGACAATAAAGAATTGCTCTTTTTTTACATCATATGATGGATACAGTTTTAATTGTCCAGGCATACTTGCTGCTTACACACTAATTGAAAATATCGTTTGTGGATATCATCCCGCAAATATTTCTGGTGCTCCTGATGATATGGCTGAAAAAGATCGTTTGCCCAAGACACGAAATAAATCCCTTATTGTCCGCAATTGCAACATTCCACACCTGCATGTTGACTGGGCGCAGACGGAACATTTGCGGATTGAGAATTGCAAGTGTGATACCTTGCTTATCCGCAACGGGCGCATTGGCAAACTGGAAATTATTGACTGTTCATTGAAAAAACTGGACGTTTCCAATACCCAGGTTCAGGAACAGGATGTGCGCGTCCCGAAAGGCTGCGACACCATCGCCACGGGCAGCAACCTAAAATGGTCGCCCAGGGAATAACCCTTTTTCAAGGAGCCATCATGCCTTCCAACCCAACCCACACCACCCGCCGCCGTTTTCTGGCGTCTTTTTTGTCTCTGGCGGCGGCTCCGGCAAAGGGTTTTTCGCTGTTCGGCAAGAAAAAAGTTAGTAATCTTGGCAAGGTTTATGAGTATCTCAAGGATGGACATCTACGCGCCAGAGAACTTGGAAGTCAACGCATTTCTGTCAAGAATGCAGATTTTACACATGTAGAAATCCAGGATACGAGTTGGCAGTATTTTGATTTTGTCAACTGTGATTTTGCAGGAACATTTTCCATTAGGCTTGAATGGCTGACTGAGTCGACATTCACCAACTGCAATTTCAGTGGCATCTTGGAACTAGGAAACGCAAGAGATGTTAGGTTCATTAATTGCACCGTGGCTGTGAATGGAATCGGTGGAATTAATTTTTTCAGAAACAGTACAAGTCTTGTATTTGAAGGCTGCACGTTTCGTAATTCTGGTTATGACCTTAACCATGAAGGAGGTGTTACTTCCGAGGGAGAAATTTTATTTATTGACTGCAAAGCGCAAGGCTTTGTTCAGGGGGCTGACAAAAAATTGACATTACGCAATTGTGCTACAAGATCAGTAAGATTAGCTACTGCTCCGTATGGTTTATACGTCAATGATTTAAGCAAATTGCCTTATGCAGATTTTCTGTTGGAGGATTGTGATTTTACATTTGGGGTTCGCGCAACAAACCTTTCCCTCAATAGTCTTACCATGAGGAATTGTAAGGTTGATGTCTTTAAAACCGCAGGAAGCGTCGTTCGAGGTGATGTGCTTGTAGAAGGCATCAAGGAAGGATTTCTCCGTCTTTCTGCCAGTAATTTTCAGGGGAAATTTACGGTGCGAAATTGTAGTTTTTATGACACAGAAGAAGGGCATAGTTTTAAGTGCAATACCGACACGCCGAGATATTCTTTAATCGAGAATGTTCAATGCGGACAGGCTCCTGCGGATGTCATTTGTTCAGGCGGACCAATGAAAGAAAGCGATTGGCTTCCGGTAGCAAGCAATAAATCTACCATAATCCGCGATTGCGACATTCCGCACCTGCATGTGGACTGGGCGCAGACG
>JAISSL010000028.1 GCA_031273145.1 Zoogloeaceae bacterium
CTTTTTACCCTTGCCGTTGTCGCGGCTCTGCTGGCGTACAACGACGGCTTTGTCCTGTTCATCCTGCCTTCCTGGCGGATAGAAGCCTCCCTTAATTTCTTCATCCTGCTCTGCCTGACGGGCTTTGTACTGTGCTACGGCCTGATCCGAGCCGCGCAATTCAGCCTCTCCCTACCCAGACGCGCCCGCGCCTGGCGGGCAGAGCGGGAAGAAAAACAAGCCTGTGACGCGATAGAAGAAGCCATTCGTCTACTCTTTGCCGGACGCTATGGACACGCTATCCGCGCCGCCGAACGCGCCTGGCAGTCTGGCCAATTGGCCGGAACCGCCGCAATCATCGCCGCCCGCGCCGCGCAACGGATGCACGAAAGCGAAAAGGTCGCGCTCTGGCTGGAACGCGCCCGCAGCGTCAGCGCGGAGATGGAACCCGCCACAGGAATGATCGGCGCGGAAATGGCGCTGGAACATGGCGATTATGTCGGCGCACTTCAGCATCTGCGGGCATTGCAACAAAAGCAGGGACGCCATATCGCGGCCATGCGTCTGGAATTGAGGAGTCTGCAAGGGATGGGCGATGTCCCGGCTGTCTTGCGGCTCGTCCGCCAGCTTGAAAAGCGGGGCGGGATGAATGCCGCCGTCGCGCTGGAAATTCGCCGCAAGGCGCATCGGGAAGCCCTGCGGCAATATGAGGGAGATGCCGAACGGCTGCTTGCCTATTTTCGCGGCTTGTCCAGGGAAGAACAGACGCCGCGACTGGCGCTGGATGCCGCCCGCAGCCTTGCCCGCGCGCAAATGCCGGAAGCTGCTGCCGAAATTGTGGAAAAGGCGCTGGAGCGGGAATACACGCCGGACTTGATCGCCCTCTATGGACAACTGCCTGCCGAACCGGGCAAGGCGCTGATTGCCAGAATTTCCCGCGCGGAAAGCTGGCTGAAAACGCGCCCGTATGATGCCATTCTGCTGCTTGCCCTGGGGTTGCTGTGCGAAAAGCAGAAACTCTGGGGCAAGGCGCAAAGTTATCTGGAAGCCTCGCTTGCCATTACGCCCAGCCGCGCCACGCATCTTGCCCTGGCGCGGCTGCTGGATACCCTGGAAGAGCCGGATACCGCCAATCGGCACTATCGGGAAGCAGCCGGGATTGAAGATGCCTGACCGCAAATTTTTTTTCATCTTTCCGGTTACGAATGAAAAAATTTCCGTTTAATTGAAACATAATATATATTCTCGCTAAATTTCCCAGGAACATTTTTATGCTTGTCCTTCACACCTTCACCGCTGTCGCAGTCCGCAAGACCATTGCCGTCTGCAAGACCTTAAGGAGAATATGATGCCCAGCGTCGATATGCGAAAAATCTACAAATTCTACCCGATTGAGCCAGCGCCTTCCCCGGATAGCCTGCCGACCGGCGGCGACCTGTACTACGAATGCGCGGACTGCGGCATGATCGTCCTCTCCGTGCCTCGCATCAAGACGGCCTGTACGTGCGGCAACCTCTCCGGTCATAGTGGCAAGCTGAATGTCAAGGATGCCACCAAGGTCAAGGTCGTGCGCGGCAAGTTGAAGTGAATCGGCCTTCCGGGTTTCGCATGATTTGCCCTGTACAGTTTTTTTCTTGCCTCTTTTGGTTTTTCCGTTAAAATGACGATGCGCTATGCTCTTCTTGCGCGGCGCGTCAGCTATTAACGCCTTTAGAAGGCTTATTTTTACGTTTCCAGAAAGGAATCAGAATGGACCGCTACGCCATTTTCGTGGATGCAGGCTACTTTTTTGCCGCAGGTGCCCAGGCCGCTTTCAGACAGTATGTTTCCCGTCGCCAGGTTACCTTGAAGTCCTCCCCCGCCGCCATGGTCACCGACCTGTGTTCCAAGGCCGCGCGCATTGTAGATAACCTGCCGCTACTCCGTACCTACTGGTACGACGCCACCCTGGGTTCGCGCCTGACGATGGAACAAAGCGCGCTGGCCATGCTGCCCGGCATCAAGCTACGGATCGGGGTGTTGAACAACCTCGGCAAACAGAAGGGCGTCGACTCGCTGATCGTTACCGACATCATTGATCTCGCCCGCAACCGCGCCATTGCCGATGCCGTGCTGATGACCGGCGACGAAGACCTGCGCGTGGCGGTGCAGGTCGCGCAATCATTCGGGGTGCGCGTACACCTTCTGGGTTGCGGCGACCTTTCCCGGAACATGAGCGAATTTCTGCAAATGGAAGCGGATTCCGTCACGACCCTGGAAGAACGCTGGTTTGCCAGCCACCTCGACATCAATACGGAGCCGCTCTATAGTTCCGGGTCGTCGTTTTATGCGCCGACCTCAAGTTCCATCATCCCCAACGATGACTTCATCCAGGATGAGGAATCCTTTAACGAGGCGGTTGGCAGTTCCATTGACGAAATTCTCGCTTCCGTCACTTACGAGCAGATACAGCAACTGAATCAGCATTTTGCCTATCAGACCTTCGTCCCGACCGAGTATGACCGGCGTCTGGTCGGCACGATTTCGGCGAAGCTGAACAGCCGCAAGCTGAATCCCGAAGAAATGCGGAGCCTGCGGACGCAGTTCATGCAGTCGGTCAAATCCCGCAGCGCCAAATGGATGCAAACGGATGAGGAAAACAATCTGGCGTAAATCCAGAAGCGTGGCGTAGCCTTCGGCAAGAAGGCGCGCCACTCATTCCTCAATGTCCTGGCTTTTTTATTTTCTCAAGGCCGTAGTCGGCTTTCCCCGGCAACTGGTTAGGGTTTTCATCCGCGAGCGCCTGCCGCAGACGGCGGCGGCGCTTTCCTTTTCCACCCTGCTTGCCCTGGTTCCGCTCGTTACCCTGGTCGTGGCGATTGCCAGCCATTTGCCGGGCTTTGACGCGCTGATTGGTCAACTGGATGCCTGGTTTATGCGCGCCATTCTGCCGGGGCATCCGGGTGGACAAATCGCGCACCAGATTTTAGGTCTGGCGCATAGCGCGCGTTCCCTGCGCTGGACTTGGATACTGACGCTGACCGGCATGATGTTCCTGCTCCTGCACGAACTGGAAGACGCTTTCAACCGGATTTGGGGCGCGCAAAGCGGCAGGGCGTGGCGGAAGCGTTTGCCGCTTTATCTGGTCGGCCTGTTCGGGATCCCTTTCATGATGGGCATTCTGACCAGCCTTTCCAATTTCCTGCTGTTTCTGGCGGTAGATGAAATCGCGGAACAAAAGCTGCTCATCAAATGGCTGGATATTTTCCTGCTCGGACTCTTTTTTGCGCTGCTCTATCAGGTGTTGCCCAACGCCAAGGTTAGCCGCTCGGCGGCGTTGATCGGCGGGGCGATGGCCAGCCTGCTCCTGTTTACGATGAAGGAAGGGTTGCGCTGGTACGTTGTCCAGACCGGCTTTTACGACCGCTTTTACGGCACGCTTTCCGCCTTGCCGATTTTCATGATCTGGCTTTATCTGGCCTGGCTGCTCATTTTGATGGTCGCGGTATTCGTGGCGCACATGGGCGCGGTCAGGACGAAAGCATGAAAAGCTCGACCCGGCTGTTGGGTTCGGATTCCAGAAAACGAACCTCGCGCTCTTCCCCGTTTTCTCCCATAGCCAGCCACACGACATAGCGCGACTGCGTGAGCGCGCCGCTGGGCGCAATTATGGCGGGTGATTCGCGCAAGGGCAGATGTCCCGGCAGGAACAGGAGTGGCTGCGGGTCTTCCGCGCTTTTGGCGTCCGGGCAGGTTAGACCGGGAATCGCTTCCGGCGCGATAATCTGCAAGCCGATTTCCAGATGCTCAGGGTTATCCGACTGCACCCAGCGCACGAGACAGACGTTCCAGATTTTTCCCGTTGCGGTTTTCACGCCAACCACGTCGCCCACCTGCGCGGAGTCGACCTTGCCGCGCATCAGCATGAGGGCGTAGCCGTTCAGGCTTTCATTGACGATCATCCACTGGGTGCCTTCCCTGACTTCGAGGTCATGCTTTTCCGCCTGTCCCTTTTCGTGCAGCAATTGCGCCCAGAAGGCTTCCAGCCCGATGTGGACGGTGATGCGACGCAGTTCGGACTGACGTTTGCGGCGCGGAAAGCTGCGTTTGCCGGGAGTGCCCAAGGCTTCGGAAGCCCGTTGCAGGATGGATTTTCGCAACCGCGCCTGTCTTGACGCAGCCGCATTTCCGGCCTTGCTTTCCGCCATGAGCCTTTCGGCAATGTGGGTGCCGTCGAAATAAAAAATCTGTTCTTCCGGCAGGGGTTTGCGACGACTCATGGCAAACAGCGGAAAATCGTAGCGCGGCGCAATCCAGAAAATGCTGTCTGCCTTTTTGGGGAGTAGCGGCGCCATGACGTGAAACCTGACGGAATCTGCGTATTTCATGAGAATCGAAAAAACCTGGGCAAGTTCGCGGGAAGTGTAGGAGATTGGCTGCACTGCCGCTAGCAGGATAGCCAGCCGGTAAGAGTCTGGCGGATTATGGTTGGGAGTAGCCTTCAATCCGGCCTGGTGCATTCTGAACCAGAGTCCCTGCTCAAGCTGCGCGGCCACCAGATAGGAGAGATAGGCGCGATAGAGCAGACAGTAGGTAATCCGCTCCGCGATCAGGGCTTGTTCTTCGTCGGTGCCGGTCAGTTTTTTCTGAAGCCACTCGTAGGCCAGCGCGAAGTTATCCAGCGCGGTATGCAGGGCTTCGATTTCCGCGCCCTTGTGCTGCCTGATCGGCACATGAATCCCTACGTTTTGCTCGACCAAGGCCGGCAGATGTTGTTCCAGATACCCGAACAGCAGTTCCAGCGCGTCGTAAAACGACGCAGGCGGCAGGTTTGCCTGTTGCAGGTCTTGCAACCTGTAATCCACTTCCTGCAAGCTGGAGGCTTCAACATCCTGCTGCTGATCTAGCCATGCCTGGATCAGGCTGAACGGTTCTTCTGCCTGATCTTCCTGCGAATTCCCTTGAGTTGCCATCGGATGAACTCCGTTTTTACACAAGTTTAGAATTTTGACATGTTTGTTCCATTAAAACTACGCTGTCCGCAAAACAATTATGGTTTGCGTCTCTCCATTCGTCATTTCCGCGAAGGTGGGAAGAAGACGGGAATTCAGGGCTTTTGCGTCTCCTCACCCGTCATTCCCGCGAAGGCGGGAATCCAGTAAGAACATAGGGTTTTCGCATGAAGTACGGACGGGCGGCAGGTTGCCGCCCCTACAAACAAATTCAATTGCATCCGCATTGAAAGCCCCTATAGACAATCCAACAACCCTTGCCATTTGCAGAACATCCTTACCCTCTGAAATACCTTGTAGGGGCGGCAACCTGCCGCCCGCAAAACCCTGGATTCCCGCCTACGCGGGAATGACGAGGTGGGCGCAGCCTGCCCGTTCTACGCTTGCGCCCAGCGCGGCGAGTTTTGCGTCCAGATGTTCATAGCCGCGATCGAGGTGATAGATGCGCTCGATGGTGGTTTTGCCTTCCGCGACCAATCCGGCAATGACCAGACTGGCGGAAGCGCGCAGATCGGTTGCCATGACGGTAGCGCCTTGTAACCGGGGAACGCCCCGCACCATAGCCGTGTTGCCGTCAATGTGGATGTCCGCGCCCAACCGTTGCAGTTCAACGGCGTGCATGAAGCGGTTTTCAAAAATGGTCTCCCGAATGGTGGCAACGCCATCCGCGACGCAGTTGATGGCCATGAATTGCGCCTGCATGTCGGTCGGAAAGGCCGGATAGGGCGCGGTGCGAAGGCTTACCGACTTTAGACGGCGAGGCGCTTTCAGGTGAATGGCATCGGGCAGAATGCTTATTTCGCAGCCTGCTTCCGTGAGCTTGTCTATGACCACATCCAGAGAGGCAGAAGAAGTCCGGGTAAGACGGACTTCGCCGCCCGTTACCGCCGCCGCGCACAAATAGGTGCCGGTCTCGATGCGGTCGGGCATGACCCGATGCCGCGCCGAGCGCAATTTTTCCACGCCCTGTACGTGAATGACATCGCTACCCGCGCCGGAAATCTGCGCCCCCATAGCGATCAGACAGTTGGCGAGGTCGACGACTTCCGGCTCGCGGGCGGCATTTTCGATGATCGTTTCGCCTTCCGCCAGGGTTGCGGCCATGAGCAGATTTTCCGTACCCGTGACCGTCACCATGTCGGTATTGATTCGCGCCCCTTTGAGGCGAGTGGCGCGGGCGTGGATATAGCCCTGCTCTACCGAAATTTCCGCGCCCATGGCCTGCAAGCCCTTGATGTGCTGGTCGACCGGGCGCGCGCCGATGGCGCAGCCGCCGGGGAGCGATACCTTGGCTTCGCCCCATCGCGCAAGCAACGGCCCCAGCACGAGAATCGAGGCGCGCATGGTTTTCACGAGGTCATAGGGCGCAATGGGGTTATTCACGCCGCTTGCGTCCAGAATCCGGGCATCTTCCCCTGCTTTCTGCGTAACGCCCATCTGTTCCAGCAGCATGAAGAGGGTGTTGACATCCTTCAGACGCGGGAGGTTGGAGAGTTCCAGCGGTTCCGAAGTCAAAAGCGCGGCGCAGAGAATGGGCAGAGCCGCGTTTTTCGCGCCGGAAATTTCGATTTCGCCGCACAGGGGAGTACCGCCGGAAAGAATGAGTTTGTCCATGAAAAAAATCCAGAAGAACGATCAACCTGAATTGTAGCGGGAATGCTGCCGCTTGTACGGATTGAAACCGAATACTTGTAACGCTGAATGAATGCCTCAAAACGGGCATTCACAGAGGTGTCACGGTACGGACATTAAACCGTCATGATGGTTTGGCATAGTACGCCCGTCTTGACCTTTGCTGCGTCATCGAAGGTTTTTTTCACCGCCCAAGGAGAACCCTTGCCATGCGTCAAACCTATTCAACAGGAGAACCCATCATGAACTTATGTATCCGATCCATTCTGGCCGGGGTCTTTGCCCTGTCCGTGTCGCTCTTCGCCGGAACCGCCAGCGCCCAGCAGGAAGGGAAGGAACTGAATTTCGGCTTCATCAACACAGATTCCTCGCTGGTCATGAAAAACATCTGGCAACCCCTTCTGGACGACATGGAAAAGGAAACCGGCCTGAAGGTCAAGGCGTTTTTCGCCTCGGACTATGCGGGCATCGTCACGGGGATGCAGTACAACAAGGTGCAGCTTGCCTACTACGGCAACAAATCCGCGATGGAAGCGGTCGACCGCGCCGATGGCGAAATATTCGCGCAGACCGTGAATGCAGAAGGAGCAGGCGGCTATTACTCACACCTGATAGCGCACAAGGATTCGCCCCTGAACAGCGAAAAGGACGTGCTGGCACAGGCGAAGAATCTCACTTTCGGCAATGGCGACCCCAATTCCACTTCCGGCTTTCTGGTGCCCGGCTACTACGTTTTTGCGATCAACAAGTTGGAACCGAAAACGATTTTCAAGCGCACCCTGAACGCCAATCACGAAGCCAACGCCCTTTCCGTCGCCAACAAACAGGTGGATGTCGCTACCTGCAACAACGAAGTCCTGAAACGCTTGGGCGAGATGCAACCGGAAAAACGCGCGCAGATCAAGATCATCTGGACTTCCCCGCTGATTGCCTCTGACCCGCTCGTCTGGCGCAAGGATTTGTCGACAGACATCAAGAACAAGGTGCGGAATTTCATGTTGAGCTACGGACAGGACGGAAGACCCAACGCGGCGCGGGAAAGGGAAGTGCTCAAGGGCTTGCATTACTCCGGTTTTCGCGTTTCCACCAACGACCAGCTTTTGCCGATTCGTCAGTTGGAACTGTTCAAGGAACGGGGCACTATCGAAGGCAACGCCAACATCAATGCCGCCGACAAGGCCGCGAAAATAAAGGAGATTGACGCCAAGCTGGCCGACCTGAATCTTCGCATGAGCAAACTTGCCCAAGCCAAACCGTAATCCCGCTGCAATCCGCCAACATGCCGCAACGCCTGCAAGGCGCTGCGGCATGAACACGGGTCTCACACAAATCTCCTGCCGAAAGGCAGACGCGACGCAAAGGAAAATCATCTGATGGCTTCCACCTCTGAAATACATCTCGTCACCGAACCCGCGCCTTCGCTTCCGGCACTGGAAAAGAATCGCGGGCGATCTCTCGTGAACCTCGTCGGCTGGGGACTGTTTTTGACGATCCTCGCCTGGTCGTGGCAGGGGGCGGAAATCCGCCCGATGGCGCTCATTACGGACGCCAACAACATGGCGAGTTTCGCCGGGGATTTTTTCCCGCCGGATTTCACCGACTGGCGCACCTATCTGGAAGAAATGGTCGTCACGGTGCAGATTGCCCTGTGGGGAACCGTCCTCGCCGTGGTTTTTGCCGTGCCGCTCGGCATTTTGAGTTCCGAGAACATCGTGCCGTGGTGGGTCTATCAGCCGGTGCGCCGCATGATGGATGCCGCCCGCTCCATCAACGAAATGGTGTTCGCCATGCTGTTTGTCGTGGCGGTGGGCTTAGGCCCCTTTGCCGGGGTGCTTGCCCTGTTTGTCCATACCACGGGCGTGCTTGCCAAACTGTTTTCCGAAGCGGTGGAAGCGATTGACCCGCAGCCGGTCGAAGGCATCCGCGCCACCGGGGCGCACGCCATTGAAGAAGTGGTTTTCGGCGTCATCCCGCAGGTGCTGCCGCTCTGGATTTCCTATTCGCTCTACCGCTTTGAATCGAACATCCGCTCCGCTACCGTGGTCGGCATGGTCGGGGCAGGCGGCATCGGCGTGCTGCTGTGGGAACTCATCCGGGGCTTTT
This sequence comes from Zoogloeaceae bacterium, assembly GCA_031273145.1. Classification (GTDB taxonomy): domain Bacteria; phylum Pseudomonadota; class Gammaproteobacteria; order Burkholderiales; family Rhodocyclaceae; genus Azovibrio. The sequence goes on from JAISSL010000028.1 coordinate 8,706, forward strand.
ATTTTGCCCGTACCTGCGCGGTCATGCTCATCATCATTGCCGTCGTCGTGGTCTTCGACCTGCTCTCCCAACACATCCGCAAGCGTTTTGTATAACCCAACCCATCACAAGGAATTCACCATGAACACCCTTTGCCTCACCAACGGACAGGTTTTGACGCCGCAAGGCGAAACCGACAGCCTCCTTTTTTGCGACGGCTTGATTGCGGACGAAACCTCGTCCGCGCCGGACTGCGAATACGACCTTGAAGGCGATTTTCTCATCCCCGGCCTGATTGAACTGCACACCGACAATCTGGAAAAACATTTCGTCCCTCGCGCCGGAGTGAACTGGCCTGCCGGACTTTCTTCCATTGCGGCGCATGACGTGCATATGGTCGGTTCCGGCGTGACCACGGTATTCGATGCCATTACCGTCGGCGAACCCCTGAACCGGAGAAGTCGCAACGAAATTTTCGCCGCCAGTCTGGATGCCATTGCGGACGCGGAAGCGCACAATCTGCTGCGGGCGGATCATTTTCTGCATCTGCGTTGCGAACTGGCGGGCGACAATCTCGTGGAACTGATTTCTCCCTATCTGGCGCGCGAAAGATTGCGCCTGCTTTCGATCATGGATCACACCCCCGGCCAGCGGCAATGGCGCGATCTGGACAAATACAAAACCTATCACAGCCTGCACGGAACGTCCGAAGAGGATTTTGCGGAACGCCTGCACATCCTGCGGGAAAAGCAGACGGAAAACGCGCACCGGAATCTGACCGCCATTGTGGACATCTGCCGCGAACGTGCCCTGCCGATGGCGAGCCACGACGATACGACCCCGGAACATGTGCAGGAAAACGTCGGTCATGGCGTGACCCTCTCGGAATTCCCGACCACGCTGGAAGCCGCGCAGGAAGCGCGTCGGCAGGGGCTTTCCATCATCATGGGCGCGCCCAACATCGTGCGCGGCGGTTCCCATTCCGGCAACGTCTCGGCGCAGGAACTGGCGCAGCAGGGCTTGCTGGACATCCTTTCTTCCGACTACATGCCCGCCAGCCTGCTGCACGCGGCCTTTATGCTCCCCGAAGTGACGGGCATCTCCCTCACCAAGGCACTGGAAACCGTGACGATCAATCCGGCGAAAGCAGTGGGGCTGGATGATCGCGGCATGCTGGAAACAGGCAAACGGGCGGATGCCGTGCAGGTCAGGCTGGTGGACGGCATCCCCGTCGTCCGCGCCGTCTGGCGGGCAGGGCAACGGGTTTTGTGATTGGGCAGGAACGCATGACATCCCTGATGGGACTTTCGATTGCAGACGACAAAAAGGGTGGCGCACAGTGACGGGGAGGCGTAAACTGCGAAATGGAAACGCTCTGGGCACGGTCGTCACTCTGAAATCCCCCCGCCTTGTCATTCCCGCGAAGGCGGGAATCCAGTGTCAGATAAAAGGCGCGGGGAAAGAGGAAACGAGCGCAAAAATTGTACATGCCTGAACCGAAAACGCGCTAATCCAAAACGATGGAAGAAAAAACCATATCCTCTCCGCAGCCTTCCGAACCGCACTCTGCCGGGATACCGCTTTCCGAAATGGCTGATCCAGTCATCTCCACGCCAGTAGCGGGCGCAGATGTGGATTCTGTCGTTATCCACAAAACCGCCAGACTGCTGGACTACCTTGGTTTCGGAACTTCCCGACGGATGAAGCGGCTGAATTTTTGGATTGCATGTATCCTTTGGACATCGGTTATCACGCCTTTTTCCTTTGTCGCCATGCTACTCTTTTTCTTCTTCGGTACAGAGGGGGTAGTGCTATTTATCGGTATCGGTTTGTCTGTGCTTCAGTGCTTCATTTCATGGGCTATCTGTGTCAGGCTTTGCATCTTGCGCTGCCGCGATGTTGGCTGGCCGACCTGGTTGGTCTGGTTTTCCGCAGTCCTTCCAATTCCGGTGCTACTGGCTGCTTCTGCATATATTTTTGCTTCTGCATATATTTTTATTGTTGATTTCCCTGTTGGTTACACACTATTTAACAGCTCTGGAGCTGATGCTGTGAGTATGTTCGTATTTCCTTTCCTGGCGGTATGTGGCATTTTTCTTCTGTGCCTGTCCTTTTGGCCAAGCAAAACTGAATGAACGCGCGTTATGCCATTTATTACGTCCCGGAACCGGACACGGCGCTTGCGGCGTTAGGGTCGGCGCTGCTGGGGCGGGAGAGCGAAACGGGCAAGGCTATCCCACAGCCGGATTTTCCCGGTTTAGCAAAAAAAAACCTTCACGCCATGACGGTGGATGCGCGACGTTATGGGCTTCATGCCACGCTGAAAGCGCCGTTTTTTCTGAAACCGGGCATGACGGAGCGCGAACTGCTGCGGTTTGCCAACGAATTCGTTATAAGCAGACAACCTATCGCGCTGCCCAAATTGATACTCAAGCGGATCGGCTCTTTTTTCGCGCTGACGCCCTCCGGGGAAACGCCGGAAGAGCAAGACGCCCTCCAACGTCTCAATGCCCTTGCGGCGGATGCCGTCACTCTGTTCGACCCATTTCGAGCCGCGCCGGCGGCAAAGGAAATCGCGCGCCGGAATCCGCAGGAACTCACCGAACGGCAAAGGGCGCTGCTCGCCGAATGGGGCTACCCTTACGTCCATGAAGAATTCCGTTTCCACCTCACGCTGACCGACCAACTGCGCGACGCAGCAACCGCCCGCATTCTGGAAGAAGCCCTGCAAGCCACCCTTGCGAATGTCTGCACAGAGGGCGCGACTGTTTCAGGCATCTGCGTCTGCAAACAAACCCTGCCCGATCCCGCCCCGGAACCTACTCCGCATTCCAGCAACCACGACGACGCATTCATGCTCCTGCAAAGAATCCCCTTTCAAATCGCGCCCCGATAATAACGGATACAATGCGCCTTTCCTGTTTCTGCCTTTTTTTCGCTTATGACTGACGTTGCTCTGGATAGTTTTTCTGAAGCCGAACGCTGCCTTCTTGCGCCCTATGGGCTTTCCATGCGCGACCTGGAATCCACCCTCGCGGGCATCATGGCGCGGGGCGCGGACGACGCGGATTTGTATTGCCAGTATTCCCGCGCCGAATCGTGGAGTCTGGATGAGGGCATCGTCAAGGCCGGGAGTTTTGGCATTGACCAGGGGTTTGGGGCGCGAGCCGTGACCGGCGAAAAGACGGCCTACGCCTATTCGGACGACATCGGGCAGGCGGCGCTGGAAGCCGTTGCCGCCCATGTCCGCGCCATTACGTCCGCCGGCCAGGAGGGCAGTTTTCCGGTTTGTTTGCAGGCACAACCTTCGCCCGCCCGCCTTTATGCCACTGCCGATCCCATTGCCTTACTGCCCGCCGCAGAAAAAGTGCGCCTTCTGGAACGGCTGGAAGCCTTTGCCCGCGCGGAAGATTCGCGCGTCGTGCAGGTCATGGCTTCCCTTGCCGGGGAATGGGAAACGGTCTTGATGGCGTGCGCCGATGGACATCTGGCGGCGGATATTCGTCCGCTCGCGCGCGTCTCCATCGCGGTCATCGTGGAGGCGAACGGGCAACGGGAACAGGGTTCTGCGGGCGGGGGCGGACGCTTCGGGTACGATTACTTCGACGATGACCGCCTGCGCGAATATGCCCGGCAGGCGGTGCGACAGGCTACCCTCAATCTGGAAGCGCGTCCCGCGCCCGCAGGAAAAATGACCGTCGTGCTGGGACCGGGATGGCCGGGCATTCTGCTGCATGAGGCGGTAGGTCACGGGCTGGAAGGCGATTTCAACCGCAAGGGGAGTTCCGCCTTTTCCGGGCGTCTTGGCGAACGGGTCGCCGCATCCGGCGTGACGGTCGTGGATAATGGTCGTCTGCCCGATCGGCGCGGCTCATTGACGGTTGACGACGAAGGCACGCCGACCCATGAAACAGTATTGATTGAAAACGGCATTCTGAAAGGCTATTTGCAGGATCGCCTGAATGCCCGCCTGATGGGGACGCAAAGCACCGGCAACGGACGGCGGGAATCCTTTGCCGCGCCGCCCTTGCCGCGCATGACGAATACCTACATGCTGGCGGGACAGCGCGCGCCGGAAGAAATTTTACGCTCGGTGGAAAAGGGAATTTATGCCGTCAATTTCGGCGGCGGCCAGGTGGATATTACAAGCGGCAAATTTGTCTTTTCGATGAGCGAAGCCTATCTTATCGAACAGGGTCGCCCAACCGCGCCAATCAAGGGCGCAACCCTGATCGGCAACGGCCCGGACATCCTGATGCGGGTTGCCATGATCGGAAATGACCTTGCCCTTGATCCCGGCGTGGGTTCATGCGGCAAGGAAGGGCAGAACGTGCCGGTCGGAGTCGGCTTGCCCACCCTGCGGCTGGATGGCATTACCGTTGGTGGCACACAAAATGCTACAATGGCATAATGGCAATGGTTGCCGAAACCGAACGGAGGATTATCGTGTTATCAAAATGGTATCGTTGGTGGGATGATTTCTGGTACGAGCTGAACGCTGAGTTCAAGCGGCTCGTTGCGCTTTTCATGCGCCCGATGACCTGGCTTGTCATCGGGGGGCTGGCGGCTTTGCTGGCGGCGCTTTATTACGGGATGATCCTCGCGCTTCGCTACGACACCCTCATGCACCTGTTGGGTGTAACCACGCTTAAATGCCGGGTGCTGAAGAACTGGCAATACCTGATGCTCATCTATGCAATCCTTGCTTCCGCTGTGGCGCTGATGTATCTGCTGGGCAATTTTGTTACCTGGGCGCGCGCGCGGGAAAATGCCCGCCAGTACCCGCAGGAATCCAGAAGTCTTGCCTGGAAAACCTTTATCAGCGTCATCGGGTTGGCGTGCGTCGGCGGCCTGGTGATTGGGATGCTGTTGATCTGGTGCTGATTTCTTGCAGACGGCGAATTAAAAACCATTGCCGTCTGCATTTCATGCTGGCGCGAGAGGGTGCTATACTTTGGCATACCGCTTACCTCAGATGTTAGGAGAACTCCATGTCTTTCACGAACAAAGTTGTTTACGTCAAAGCATTTTTCAAACCACTTGGGAAAAGTGTAAAGGTCAAAAATAAAAATCTTTCTCGGGAGTGGAAAAAGGGGATTTTGGGCAGCGAAAATGATGAAATGTTGTCAGATTGTGAAATTGATGGTGAGCGACTTTCTGAAGACGTAGCAACTGCAATTGCATCACTCAACCAAGAAGGCTACGAAGTAATTGCCGTTCTCCCGGTCATTTCTGGAAACTACTTCTACAAATATCAGTCTGCAGTAAAATATCAGACTGATAGACTTCCTTTCGTCCCAGATCGGTGGGAGACGATTAGCGATAGCCCCAGCTATGGGTTTGGCTACGGATTCAGCTACACTGAGGGAGTCTCTATCATTGCAAAGAAACTTTCCTGACGTGTAGAAGTTCCAACTTGCCCTGACCGTGGCGTTTGCTGC
>JAISSL010000053.1 GCA_031273145.1 Zoogloeaceae bacterium
GTATAAATTACAGCAAAATCACGACTTTCAAATTTCATATTTTTCGCGGGTAATTCTTTTTTCAGAAAATTTTCCCAACTGAAATCAGAACCAGAAGATTTACTCGTCATGATATTATAAACCTGTTGCAGATTTGCATTCGGGAAAGTACACTTATGAGTAGACGTTCCTTCTTTGAACCTGAAGCTGTCTGGAGTTTTACTACATTTTACGCCTTTCCAGGCAGATTCTGTCACAAAATCAGAAGATTCCCATTCGGATTCTTTTACAAGGGAATTTACAAAGGAAAGTCCTTCATTTTCCTGGTCAACAGAAGCGTTTTCGTCTGCGGATGCCCCTTCCGTTGCCTGCCCATAACCGCTCATGACGACGACCAAAAGGCTTATCAGCGCGATTCTCACGAATAGCGTCATCCGTACTTCTCCAAGGGCAGGAACAAAAAAGGACATTTTAAAAATCTCACTTTCATTGCGGTTAGTCTGCATAGTTTCTTAGGATAGATCGAGTTTTACCTTCCTCTTCAATGATTTCCACGATACCTGCGCCGCCTTCCGTTTCCAATCGAATATACAAGTGTTTTGGCGTCTTGTATGTGTAAGTCACAACAGGGGGTTTCTCAAAATCGCCGTATTTTATATTGCTTGCAGGCAACCTGGGCTTCAGATCAGTATCTTTCCTTTTCAGGATGCCATAAACCTGTTGCAGGTTTGCATTTGGAAAAGTACACACCTGGATATTAACATAACCCTCTTCTTCTTGACGCGCATTGCATTTCACGCCCTTCCAGTCGGATTTTTTCACAACATCTGTCATAAACCAGGGAATCCAGCATGCACTTTCGCACGATTCTTCATGGCAAACAGAATTTTCATGACAAACAGAATCTTTTTTGTTTTTCGCTTGCTTTTCCGTTGCCTGCCCATAACCGCCCATGACGACGGCCAAAAGGCTTATCAGCGCGACTCGCACGCATAGCGTCATCCGTACTTCTCCAAGGGCAGAAACGGTCATTTTGAAAATCTCCTATGCCCCCATTAAAAAGCAATCGCGCCAGGGTTGGCGCGATTGCCTCCTCAAAACGGAGTCTGATGGTGCGCCGTTTCGTGCAGAATCGAAAGATGATCCAGCTCGGAAGTCAAATCGTGGTCGGTAGCTTCCTTGCTGTTCAGCTTGATTTGCAGACGCAGGTTGTTGATGGAATCCGCGTTTCGGAGCGCCTCTTCGTAAGAAATCACATTCTTTTCATACAGGGCGAAAAGCGATTGCTCAAAGGTCAACATCCCGGTATCACTCGATCTTTCCATGACCTCCCGAATGGCGTAAAACTCGCCCTTGGCAATCATGTCGGATATCAGCGGAGAATTGAGCAGCACTTCAAAAGCGGCGACTCTACCCTTGCCATCCTTACGCGGCATAAGGCGTTGGGAAATAATCGCCCGCATGTTCAGCGCAAGCCCCAGCAACATTTGCTGGCGTTGCTCTTCCGGGAAGAAATTGATGATGCGCTCAATACACTGGCTGGCGCTGTTGGCGTGCAAGGTTGCCAGACAAAGGTGCCCCGTCTCGGCAAAGGTCATCGCAAATTCCATGGTGCGGCGGTCGCGGACTTCGCCCATCAGCACCACGTCCGGCGCCTGCCGCAAGGCGTTTTTCAGGGCAGGCTCCCAGTCATCGGTATCCACGCCGACTTCCCGCTGGGTGACGATGCAGTTTTTATGCTCATGCACATATTCAATCGGCGCTTCGATCGTGATGATGTGACCATAGCTGTTTTCATTGCGGTAGCCGATCATTGACGCCAGGGAGGTGGACTTCCCGGTGCTGGAGCCGCCCACCACAATGACCAAGCCGCGCCGGGTCATGATGATGTCTTTGACAATGGGCGGCAGTCCCAATTCTTCTATCTCTGGAACCTGGGTATTGATGACTCTCACGACGAGGCCGGTATGCCCCTGCTGGATGAAGGAACTGACCCGAAAACGCCCGATTCCGGTCGGCGAAATGGCGAAATTACATTCCTTGGTCGCCTCGAATTCCGCCGCTTGCTTGTCGTTCATGATGGAACGGCAAAGCTCCGACGTGTGCTGCGGCGTGAGTATCTGATTGGAAACGGGCATGACGCGCCCGTCAACCTTGATGGCCGGAGGAAAATTGTTGGTGATGAAAAGGTCGGAAGCATTCTTGCTGTGCATCAACCTCAACAGGTCATACATGAATTTGAGTGCCTGATCGCGTTCCATGATAAATCCTCGCGCAATAAAAAGGGACTTGAAAGCCGGAATTTGCCTGTGTCTGACCGTTTCTGTCAAGCACTTGGGAAAGAATCCTTGTTGGCGGCTTTCGCCTTGGCTTCAGAGGCGGATACCAGATTGCGTCGTACCAGGTCAATCAGGCACTGGTCGAGGGTCTGCATCCCGCGAGCCTGCCCAGTCTGGATGGAAGAATACATCTGCGCCACCTTGTCTTCCCGAATCAGGTTGCGGATGGCGGGCGTGGCAATCATGATTTCATGAGCCGCAACCCGACCGCTTCCGTCCTTCAGCTTCATCAGGGTCTGGGAAATGACGGCGCGCAGCGATTCGGACAACATGCCGCGCACCATTTCCTTTTCCGCGCCGGGAAAAACGTCAATAAGCCGGTCAATCGTCTTGGCCGCCGAGGAAGTATGCAGGGTTCCGAATACCAGGTGGCCGGTTTCTGCCGCCGTCAAGGCAAGGCGGATGGTTTCAAGGTCGCGCAACTCGCCAACCAGAATAACGTCCGGGTCTTCCCGCAGGGCAGAACGCAGGGCATTGGCAAACGACAAGGTGTCCTCCCCAACCTCGCGCTGGTTGATCAGGCACTTTTTGGGCTGATGCACGAATTCGATCGGGTCTTCAATGGTGAGAATGTGTTCAAACCGGACATCGTTGACGTAGTCCATCATGGCGGCCAGGGTGGTGGATTTTCCGCTACCCGTGGGGCCGGTCACGAGCACGAGGCCGCGCGGAAATTCGCAGATTTCCTTGAAAATCTCAGGGCAAGCCAGTTCTTCCAGGGTCTGCACCTGGGAAGGAATAGTACGGAATGCCGCGCTTGCGCCGCGCTCCTGTTTGAAGGCATTGACCCGGAAGCGCGCAAGGTTCGGAATGGCAAAGGAGAAGTCGCACTCAAACGTTTCTTCGTAGGTCTTGCGCTGCTTGTCATTCATGATGTCATACACCATGGAATGCACGGCCTGGTGTTCCAGCGGCGGCAGATTGAATTTGCGGATGTCTCCGTGAACCCGGATCAACGGCGGCAATCCGGCAGACAGGTGTAAGTCAGAGGCTTTGTTCTTGACGCCAAAAGCCAGCAGTTCAGTGATGTCCATATTTTTTCCCAAAGTCAGTTGAAAAGAAGAAGCAACGCGAGCGTGAAAACATGGTAAAACCAGTATACTTTCCGCGTCACCTTCATCATGCTCATCCAATCAGAATACCTGAGAATTATGCGTGTAATTTCCAATAATCTGCAAGCAATTCGTCAAGAAATACAGGAAAAAGCCGCGTCTTTTGGGCGGCAAAACACATTCATCCGTCTGGTGGCGGTCAGCAAGACCCGTTCGGCAGATGAGGTATTGACCGCCGCGCGCCTAGGGCAGCGCGACTTCGGGGAGAATTACGCGCAGGAAGGGGTGGAAAAAATCCTGGCTCTGCGGGAAAAATTTGGAAGTGCGGAAGCGCCGCTCGTCTGGCATTTCATCGGCCCCCTGCAAAGCAACAAGACACGGCTGGTCGCGGAACATTTCGACTGGGTACATTCGATTACCCGCGCGAAAATCGCGGAACGCCTTGCCAGCCAGCGCCCCAGGCATCTTTCGCCCTTGCAGGTTCTGGTGGAGGTCAATGTATCAAAGGAGGCGAGCAAGAGCGGCTGCGCGTTGGATGAGGTCATGCCGTTGTGCAGACTCATCATGACCCTTCCCGGCCTTGCCCTGCGCGGCCTGATGTGCATTCCGGCGCCGACGGAGGACTTTGCGGCGCAACGCCTGCCTTTTGCGCGGCTTTATGCGTTGTGGGAAGCGTTGAGGCAGGCGGGCTTGCCGCTGGATACCCTTTCGATGGGGATGAGCGGCGATTTTCCGGCAGCCATTTGCGAAGGCAGCAATCTGGTTCGTATCGGAACGGCCATTTTTGGAGCGAGAACATGAAAATAACCTTTATTGGCGGCGGCAACATGGCGTTTGCGCTGATTGGCGGCCTTTGCAGGCACGGCATTGCGGCGGATGACATTACCGTGGTTGAGCGTCTGCCGGAACAGCGGGAAAAACTCGCCCGCGCGTTTGGGGCGCGCGTTCTGCCGGAGCTTGACGAAGCGGCGATAGCCGTCGACGTGATTACTCTGGCGGTCAAGCCGCAGCAGATGCGGGAGGCGGCAATCCCGCTTGCGGGCAAACTCAAAGACCAGCTTGTGCTCAGCATCGCGGCGGGATTCACTCTGGCGGCCTTGTCTGATGCGCTTTCCGGTTATCGCCGCCTGATTCGGGCGATGCCTAATACGCCCGCCCTGATTGGCGCGGGCATGACCGGCCTCTGCGCGTTGCCGGAAGTCTCGAAGGAAGGGCGCTCTCTTGCCGAGCAGGTGCTTTGCGCGGTTGGCGAGGCGCTTTGGGTAGAGGACGAAGCGGAAATGGATGCCATTACCGCGATTTCCGGCAGCGGCCCGGCGTATCTTTTTTTGTTTCTGGAGAGTCTGGAAGCGGCAGCGCAAAGGCTGGGCTTTTCGCCGGAAACGGCGC
>JAISSL010000071.1 GCA_031273145.1 Zoogloeaceae bacterium
CTCCCGCCAAGGCAATGGCGATCATCGCCCGCTGTTTCATCCCGCCGGAAAGCTGGAAGGGATATTCATGGAGTCTACGTTGCGGGTCTGGAATTCCCACCTGGGCAAGCAGATATTCAGCCTTTTCCTGCGCGGCCTTGCCGGTTATCCCGCGCAGGGCAAGCGCCTCGCCAATCTGCGTCCCGATGGTAAGTACGGCATTCAGGCTGGAAGCCGGTTCCTGAAAAATCATGGCAATTTCCCGCCCGCGACAAAGCCGCATGTCGGATTCCGGCAGGGCAAGCAGGTCTTTGCCGTCAAGGCGTACTGCGCCGCCTGTGATGCTGATCGCGTCCGGCAAGAGGCGCATCAGAGCCAGGGCGGAGAGCGACTTGCCCGAACCGGATTCGCCGACCAAGGCCAGAGTCTCTCCGGCATGGAGCGAGAAACTCACGTCCTCTACCGCAGGCAACAATGCGCCTGCCTGCCGGATGGCAAGGGAGAGCTGGCGGACTTCAAGCAGGGCAGGCATGGAGAGGCTTTCTTTTCATGCGTAAGGTTCCAGTCTGGCGCGCGCTTTTTTGAGCAGGCGGATGGGAACACGCGCGTTTTCATAGCGAACCGCATACACGAGACGCGCAAGGTGGCGGAGGGTTGCGTTTAGCTTGGCGCGTTCTGGCCAGGTTGTTTTCAGGCGTTGGACGAGGGCAAGCGGCGTTTCCCACTGTGGCGTTTCGATGCCGCTGCGGTTCAGTTTTTCACAGGCGGAAAGCCAGATCGCCCAGGCGGGTTCGAGGGATTTTACACGCTTACGCAAAATCAGCCAGGCCAGCAGCCCCAGAGAAAGAAAACTGATACCCGCAAAGAAAAGGGCAATTTTTTTCCAGCCCGGATTGACCAAGCCGAAGCGGGAGAAATATTCTCGCTGACGTTCGGCGGTATAGCCCAGTACCCAGTAATTCCAGCGATTATTGAGGGCATCCCATTGATACTGCGCCCTTTGCAGGAGGCTCAAGCCAGTCAGCGCTATGTTTATGAATTCGGGAGAATTCTCGTTTTGCTGGTCGAGGATTTCGAGCGAGGTGCGTTCGGGCGGAATGACGGAAGTTGGGTCGTAGCGTAGCCAGCCGTTTTCTGCCGTCCAGATTTCCGCCCAGGCGTGCGCGGTGGATTGGCGCACGGTCAGAACCTGGTCGACCGGATTCAATTCGCCGCCCAGATAGCCGGTCACGACGCGGGCGGGGATGCCTGCCGCGCGCATCATGACCACGAAGGCGGAAGCGTAATGCTCGCAAAAGCCCTGCCGGGAACTGAAAAGAAAATCATCTACCGCATGTGCGCCCAGAAGCGGGGGATTCAGGGTGTAATAAAAAGGCTCTTCCCGGAAAAAGCGCAGGATTCGGGCGGCCATCTGTTCGGGCATCGGGTTCTCCGCCCGGAATTGTTCGGCAAGGCGCTGGCTGCGGGGATTTCTATCATCCGGCAATTGCAGGTTGCTGTTTCTCTGAAAGCTATTCAGCGTGCCCACTTCCATCCGGTATTCCGGGTAGGAGATGAATTCGAGGCGGGTTCGGGTGCTGATGGGGCGCGCGCTTAACAGGACGCCGTTCCGGTTGAAATGGATGCCGGGAATTCCCGTGAAGGATGTCGGCATTTCCAGCGGCAGAAGCCAGGAACGATAATGCGGTTCCAGAATGAGCGTGTAGGGCACGGGCGTGCCGCTTGTCTCAATGGGCGGCGTGTAGAGCGCATAATCGTTGGCAATCCAGTTTACGCCATCGTATTGGGAGAGTACCGGCCCGCGCCAGTAGAGCTGGCGGCGCGGCGGAATCGCGCCGGAAAACTGGGCGCGAAAGGCCACTTCGTCGCTCTGCGCGAGTTGGGTGATGTGACCGGGACGCATATAGCCCGCCAGTCCGGTTTGGTTGCTCTGGCCTCTTGGGATAGCCCACAGGGGCCCATCCAGTCGCGGAAAAAGCAGGTAGAGGATAAGCGCCAGCGGAATGGCTTGCAGCAACAGGTACGATGCCTGCTTCAAGGTTTGCCGTACCGGACGTTCCGGGTCGTCGTGCAGGTGGAGAAGGGCGGCAGTGACTACCAAGGCGCTGGCGAAAAGCCAGATGCCCGCCAGAAATTCCTGGGTATAGAAATAGTGGGTCAAGAGCAGGAAATAGCCGAGCGCGACGATGACCATGATGTCGCGCCGTCCCTTTAATTCGAGCAGTTTGATGGTCATGCAGAAGGAGAGGACGGCGACGCCGGTTTCCTGAACGCCGGCATTCTGAAAGTACAACAGTCTGTAATTGAGAACGATGGCGAGGCCAACGAAGATGGCAATCGGCACTTTGATCCAGGCGCTGGTGGCGCGATAGCCGCGTTGCCAGCGCAGGAAGAAATAGAGGAGGATGCCCACGATGATGGCGATAAGCCCGTAGGGAAGATACGGAAAATGCGGCAGGACGGTGACGAGCACGACGGCCAGCAGCCAGGGGAATTCGGCATGGGGAAGATAGTCGCCGGACGTGACGGCGCGCGTTTTGGGAAAGATATTCACGCGCTATGCTCCGGGAACAGGGCGAGCGCAGAAAGGCAACGATGAAAGTGCGCCGCGCCGCGCGTGGGCGGAAGGTTAAGGCCGGGGAGGGCAAGGCCGTAGTCAATGCCGTTTCGTTCCGCGTGGATGACCCAGCCGGTCAGGATGGAGAGGCGCGTTTCCATGTCGTTTTCGGGCGCTTCCGTGTGTTCCCACGCGAACCAGAATTCTTCCAACGCGCCGCCGCTGAAGCGTTTGACGAGCAGGGGTTTTTCCCCGTCGTTTCGCGCGGCGGCCTTCCAGGCGACGTGTCGTAAGGAATCCGAAGGCTGCCGTTCCCGAAACCCGGCAAAATCGTCTTCTCCGGCTTCGCCCCGGCCTGAACCGCTCTGGTCGGTTATGGCAGAGGGTTCGGGCAAGGGTGAAAAGAGGGGCTTGGGATAGACGAGGCAACGCCCGGCAAGCCAGGGCGAAGTCCAGGCATTGAAAAGTCCGAGCGGATAGCAGGTCTCAACCCGCAAGCGGGGCAGGGAAAGCCAGCCGCGTACCGAAGCGTTCAGGGCAAGCGATACGAGGGTGGTCTCATTGCCAAGATGCAGCAAGGTTTTTTCTCCTTTGGCGCATGAAAAGTTGAGCGACGGGCGCGGCTGCCCCATCGTTTCTACGCGCAGTTGAAAATGCGCGACTTCGCCGGTAAAGACCGGGGAACTTTCCTGAACGGCCAGCGTAATGCCGACCAGATTCTTGTAGGTGTGCAGCATGGTGACGAAGGCAAGGCTTGCCAGCAGAAAGACGAGGGCATACCCAAGCGCCAGCGTGTAATTGATGGCGGTCAACAGCATGGCGAATAGGGTTGCGGCATAGAGAAGCCCGGCGCGAGTAGGCAGAATGTAAAGGGGGATGGAATGCCGCTCAAGCTCTATCAGCCCTGAATGCGGACGATTTGCGCGACGGAAAAACAGCCGTCCTGCGGGTCTTGCGGACGGCGCTTGTTCTACGGGATTCTTGCCAACGGCGAAGCCGCTCACGTCAAGTCCCCTTTTGCGTCTCCCCACCCGTCATTTTCGCGCAGGCGGGAATCCAGTGCTTTTGCGTCTCCCCACCCGTCATTCCCGCGAAGGCGGGAATCCAGTAAGAACATAGGGTTTTCGCATGAAGGGAATGATGTGCCGCTGTGCCATGTCGACGTGAAGATACTGGATTCCCGCCTATGCGGGAATGACGAGGGGTAGGTTCCCGCTTTCTTCCCGCCTTCACGGGAATGACGGGGAATTACGAGCGAGGGCTTGCGGGCGGCAAGTAAAACAGGCGCAAAATTGTACGCGCCTGAACCGAAAATGACTTCCATCATGGCTTTTTCTCAGTGAGAAGCTCTTTGAAATCCGGCACAGTTTCCCGCGCCCCTTTTTCAATGGTTCTAAGAAAGTTGGAAAGCATCTCAGGAAAATCTAAGTACGAACCCACACTCGGGCATAATTTGAAAGAAGAAGCGAACCCATTCCAGATACGGGAAGGCGATTTTTTTTGTTCCCACGGCGCAGTGTTTGCCTGGAACCCGACATATTCCGCAACGGCTTCTCCCGTATTCCGCTCCATCAGCGTGATCTTGCCACGCGCAACCCAATGGGCGCGGTCTTCAAGGGTGGAAATGTCCTCAATCGAAAGCGCATATCTGGCGCTGGGCGCATCAACCGGAAGATCAAAAACATTCGATTCTGACATGTATTGTTCATACTCCTTCAGGATACCCGCCTCAGACCAACCTTCATCACGCAATGCCTTTATTTGCAGGGAATCCTTGAGTACCCGTTTACGCAGTCCGGCCTGCTCCCAGAAAGCCTTGGTGTTGCGTTGGAAAGTTTTTCCCTTGCCATCCTCAAAGAAAAATTTTCGCTTTAATGCTACGGATGGTCTCTTATTCGCCGCCCACCACCATACTTCCCCCAGTGCCTCGCCGTTATCCCAGGGAATAGCGTATCCGTACTGGATTTCCCTGTAGCCGCCTTCCTTCGGAGCCGACTTCAGCAACGGCAGAAGCGCATTTCCCCGGTTGTTGAGAACCAGAATGCCTTCGTTCAGATCAATGCCGGACTTGACGAAAAGCCGCTCGTCTTTCTCACAGGCGGTTTTCAGATAGTCGCGTACTTTGGGAGCCAGAGCTTCGACGGATTCCCGATTCTTCCGCTCACGCTCTTCATTTATCATTGTAGTTATCTCTATTGGCCACGTTACAATCGCCCAGGCAAAAGCCACGGGTAGCATGACTACTAATGCTGGGGTTCCAAAGAGTATCGCTTCTGCGGGAATATAATCTGAGTTGTTTTTGTTAAAGGCGCAACCGCTCAGGTTCACGGCGAGCAGCGCCACAACAAGCCACTTCCGGCAGGGCGGGAAAAAATCCGTAAGGGCGCGTTTCATGTTTGTCTTCTTTTATGGAATCGGGATGCCGCGCAGCATGGCTTCGATGTCTTCGGGACGGGCGGATTCGTCGTTCTGGCGCAGCCGCAGACGATGGCAGGCCACGCTGGGCAGGATGGCCTGAATGTCGTCGGGCAGCACGGCCTTGCGTCCGTCCAGATAGGCAAAGGCGCGGGCAATGGCAAGCAAGGAAAGTCCGGCGCGGGGCGAGAGACCATGCCGGAAGTGGCTATTCTGCCGGGAAGCGGACAGAATCGCCTGAATGTAATCCAGAAGCGCCGGGGCGACGAAAACCGTCTGCGCCGTCTGCTGATGGCGAAAAATATCTTCGGCGGAACACATGGCCTTCAAGGTTCCGAGGCGGTTTTGCGAATTGTCCGCCGTGAGCAGGGCGCGTTCGGCTTCAACATCAGGATAGCCCAGGGCAAGGCGCATGGCAAAGCGGTCGAGTTGCGATTCGGGCAGGGGAAAGGTGCCGATATGGTGCGCCGGGTTCTGGGTTGCAATCACGAAAAAAGGTTGGGGCAGGGCGCGGGTTTCCCCGTCGCTCGTGACTTGCAGTTCTTCCATCGCTTCCAAAAGGGCGCTTTGCGTCTTGGGCGTGGCGCGGTTGATCTCATCCACCAGCAGAACCTGAGAAAAAATCGGCCCCGGCAGAAAGCGGAACGCCCCGCCCTGCCGCTCATAGACGGAAACGCCAAGGATGTCGGCAGGCAAAAGGTCGTTGGTGCACTGGATGCGGGAAAAGGAAAGCCCGGAAAGAGAGGCTAAAGCGCGCGCCAGCGTGGTTTTGCCAAGGCCGGGCAGGTCTTCGATCAGAAGATGCCCTTTCGCCAGAAAAGCAGCCAACGCCAGAGTGATTTCGCGCCGCTTGCCGAAAATCACGGTTTCAGCCCGGTCAATCAGGTTTTGCAAGGGATAGGAGGCCATGAGGAACGATTCAGGTTGCAAATATCCAGAATGGTAACAGAAGCGGCAGAAAGATGTACGGTACATGTCTGCGGGATTGCAGGGGCAGTTCTATATGCCTGTCCTAAGTTGAAGTAATACTTTAAGTTTATATTATAACTATTTGTTCTACATGATTTTATATGGATGTTCTTGCTTGATTCCCGCCTACGCGGGAATGACGGAGTGGTTGCTGTTTCATCATTTTCTGACTGCAACAAGTCTTGATATGCCCTTGCAGACGGCATCCGCCGCCCCTACGGGCAATCCAGAATCCTTGCCATTTGCAGGACACCCTCGCCCTCTGAAATACCTTGTAGGGGCGGCAAGCTGCCGCCCGCAAAACCACTCGTCATTCCCGCGTAGGCGGGAATCCAGACCTGTAACGGGACGCAGGTTGCGTCCCCTACGAGGTATTTTAGAGGGTAGGGGTTTGGATTGTTCGTAGAGGCGGCGGATGCCATCTGCAAGACCTGCCGTCTGCAAGAATCCAGGCGCAGCCTGTTTTTGCAAGCCCCGTCCGCAGTACCGATGGTTTTTCAATTGCCGTCTGCAAAATTGCCCAGGCGCAGCCTGTGTGGTTAGGATGCACAGTTACAGAAAAAATAGGAGAGGTGGGGGATATAAATCCATTTCAGAGGGAAGGTTGTCTTTATAATGCGCCGATTTTTCCACTTGTGGCGAGAGGTCTTTCTGCGCTATGGAACTGCTTGGTTTTGTTACGCTTTATCTGGCAATTTCCGTCCTCATCGGCGTGGTGACGGCAAGATGGGTGCATACCGCCAAGGATTTTGCCGTGGCGGGGCGACATTTGCCCCTGCCGGTCGTGACGGCTACCGTGTTCGCCACCTGGTTCGGTTCGGAAGCCATCTTCGGCGCTTCCAGCACCCTGGCGCAGGAAGGCAACAATCTGGGCAGCATTATCGCCGATCCCTTTGGCGCGGCGTTTTGCCTCATCATTGCCGGGATTTTCTTCTCTTCCAAGCTCTATAAACTCAACATCCTGACCCTGGGAGATTACTACCGCATTCGCTACGGGAGAACGGTAGAAGTCCTCACAACCATCTGCATCATCGTTGCCTATCTGGGCTGGGTGTCCGCGCAGATCAAGGCGTTGGGCATCGTCTTTCATTCCCTGAGCGACGGGAGAATTGACCAGACTTACGGCATGATACTGGGCGCGGCCATTGTGCTTACCTACACCACGGTCGGCGGGATGCTCTCGGTTGCGGTGCTGGATTTCATCCAGATGTTGCTCATCATCGTGGGGCTTGTGTATATCGCCTATCTGGTGGCGGGCATGGCGGGCGGCGCGGATGTCGTCATCGAGCGCGCGGCAAGCGAAGGCAAACTCGAATTTTTCCCGAAGGATGTGGGATTGAAGGAGTGGCTGATCTTCCTTGCGCCCGGTATAACCATGATGCTGGGTTCCATCCCGCAGCAGGACGTTTTTCAGCGGATTACTTCGGCGAAGAGCGCAAGAACGGCGCTGCACGGTTCCCTGATTGGCGGTTCTTTCTACCTGCTGTTCTGCTTCGTGCCGATTTTCATTGCCTATGCCGCGACGCTGGTGCTGCCGGAAACCTTCAACGCGGCGTTTTTTGAAAATAACGATGCCGAGGAAATCATCCCCATTCTGGTGCAGAATTCCATGCCGTTTGCCGCCAAGGTGCTGTTTTTTGGCGCGGTCATTTCCGCCATCATGAGCACTTCTTCCGCAACCCTGCTGGCGCCTTCCGTATCCTTTGCGGAAAACATAGTGCGCGGCTATTTGCCGCATTTGTCGGACAAGGCGTTTTTGCGCGTCATGCGGATTTGTACGGTCTGCTTTACCTTTTTCGTGTTGGGATTTGCCCTGATGAATCTGGAGCAATCCATCTACGAGATGGTGGAGAACGCCTACAAGATTACCCTTTCCGGCGCTTTTATCCCGCTGATTGTGGGGCCGTTCTGGAAACGCGCCACCAATCAGGGGGCGCTCTACGCGGTGGTG
>JAISSL010000202.1 GCA_031273145.1 Zoogloeaceae bacterium
CGAATTTATCTCTGGCGCGGAACTGGTCATTCATAACGCGCCTTTTGACATCGGCTTTCTGGATGCGGAGTTTGCGCGTCTTGATCTGCCCGCGACGGAAAAACTCTGCGCCAGCGTTCTGGATACCCTGAAACTGGCGCGTGAGCGGCATCCCGGCATGAAGAACTCTCTGGATGCGCTCTGCGAGCGGTACGGGGTCAATAACACGCGCCGCGAATCGCATGGCGCGTTGCAGGATGCCGAGTTGCTGGCGGAGGTCTACCTCGCCATGACGCCCGGGCAGGAAAGCCTGTTTGCGGAAAAACCCCCTGAAGCCTGCTAACCACTTCAACCTTTCACCAACCATCAACAAAGGAGTTTCAAATGGTAACCCTCATAACTTGCCGTACATGTGAAAAGGCGCACCCGAAATCTTGTGAGTATTTTGAAAAGCTGAAAGATTCAGACTGGGTGTGCACAAGGGACTATCCCGAAAATCTGAACGGTGGGATCATGATTTGTGGTCTCAATTTTGGAACAGATCCAGGCGATGATTCGAACACTGTAAAGAGGCTTTGCGAGTACCTCAGTCTCAAAAAATCCCTCGATGACCCCGAAAACTGGCGTACCTTTTACCCAGATGTGGTGGGCATGTCTCGTTTCGATAGTAGGATTTTCAAATGGTTCGACCTTTGGGGGCACCCGCTAGAAGGGCGCAAAGGCAGTGAAGGGGCGTTTGAGCACGCATTCTTTCACAGGAACTGGTCTCTTACCCAGACGAAAACCGCTAATCTTTCGGATGACATGCTGGTTCGTGAGGCGCTTGAGCCAGATGGAATTCTCCATGTGCTGGAAAAACGACTGCCAAGTGTGATTATGTTCTTTGGTACCAGACTGGTTGGTCTGCTGAATGACGAACGAATCCGTGATCGGGTCGAAAACATACTGGGCAAACGATCTGACAAGGAAAAAATTGATCCCGTCGGCAAATACAAAATGCAGACCCAGGTATTTGGCAAAACGCATATCATCGGCCTGCCACACCCACGGGCAGCGGTTGCATATAAAGACATTGTTGCGCTTAAAGACAATGCTGCGTTTCAGTCCGTTCTGGCAAAAATCCTTGAGCACAAGGGCAGGTCTGCCTGAATCTCCGCCATGAATTTGGAGATGGCGGGCGGCAGATTGCCGCCCCTACGGGCAAATTCAATGGCATCGCGCCTTGAAATGTCTGTAGGGGACGCAACCTGCGTCCCGCTACAAGGCTCTGGATTCCCGCCTGCGCGTGAATGACGGAGTGGTGGGATGCAAAGACACTGAATTTTCGCCTGCGCGTGAATGATGGGCATGTCGCGGGCGGCTGGTCTTGCGGGTGGCAGGTCTTGCAGACGGCATTCGCCGCCCCTATGGGCAAACTCAATGGCTCGCGCCTTGAAATGCCGGCGCGGGAATGATGGAGTGGGTATGCGGGAACAGTAGGGAACGACGGGCGGGGAAGAGGTTCGTGTGCACAAAAACAGACACGAGGGAAGGGAAAATTCTGAAAGCGACGTAATCTGTCGTACTCATGTGTTTTAATGGGGTCATTCAACAACCAAGAGGTGATGCCATGAACTCGTGCCGCACGAGGGGACGATTCGCTGGGATCATCCAACCACCAAGAGGTAATGCCATGAAAACCGAAGACTCCTCATTTCCCCGGCGGCAACCCAGGATCATCCAACCACCAAGAGGTAATGCCATGAAAACCGAAGACCGCAAACTGATTTTTTACTACCTGAACAACCTTCTGAAAGTCCCGCTTCAGCCAAAGGTTAAAAATCAGCTATGGGAATGGGCAGTGAGCTTCAGTACTAGAGTGTTCCGCTGTGACCTGGAACGTCTTGGGGAAGAGACCACCGAGGCGGTTGGAGCTTCTCATCCAAATCGCTCCAGTCTGGACAATCTACGCCAGATAACGGAGGCCAAATTCCGGCTGCTGAAACAATTGGTGGCTGCGGCCAATCCCCCGGCTGTCTCCGCCCTGACGGGTCATATCTGCGAGCGCGCTGAAAAAATAGCTGACTGTTTCCATTTGAAACGCGCCGAAAGGGATATTCTGCGGTTCTATGTAGCAGCCATACGCCTGTTTCCCTTGGCTGCACTATGTAACGCAGCAATCGGTCGCTGGCCTCAAAACGCCATGGCTCGAACGACTATTCCGCTTTTGGTTCAACTAATGGGTTGTTCGGTTGCGGAAATTGAGCGAGCCATCTACGGTGAGTCGCCGCTGGTTAACAACGAGCTTTTTAGACTTGACAACGATGGGGATTTTTTTCCTACCACTACCCTGAAGAAAATGATCAACCTGCCCCGCCGAGCCAACCTGGACCTTAAAAGCCAGGTGCTGGAGAAAAAAACCAAGGCCAGCCTGAGCCGGGCGCACTTCGAGCATCTGGCTCAGGATTACGAGCACATGGTCAAACTCCTGCGGCAGGGGCTGCGGGCGCGTACCAAGGGGCTGAACCTGCTGCTTTACGGGCCGCCGGGCACTGGCAAGACGGAACTGGCAAAGACCCTGGCCGCCGAAATAGAGGCCGATCTTTACCCGGTTTCCGAAACTTCAAACGAAAACCGCGTATCGGCTCGCCGCAACGAACTCCAGATGGCTCGCGTCCTCCTGGCTGGCGACCGCAAAGCCATGCTGCTGGTGGACGAGGCCGAAGACATTTTTGTTGGCGGGAGATCACAGACTGACGGGAATTCCAAGCTCTTTTTCAACCGGCTGCTGGAAAAGAACGAAACTCCGGTCATCTGGATCACCAATCATGTTCGCAGTTTTGATCCGGCTTATCTGCGCCGTTTTTCCTACGCGCTGGAAGTCAAAACCCCGCCCGCCCCGGCGCGCGCCCGCATCTGGCGGGACGAGCTGACCCGGAAAAAAATAAGGATGAGCGAAAAAGAGATTGAAGTCCTGACCAAAAATTACGAACTGCCGCCCTCTTTTGCGGTCTCCGCCATCAACGCGGCGCATCTTTTGCAGGACAAGGACGCCATCGAGCGCACCCTGGGCAGTCTGGAATACGCCATCACCCGTCGCCCAAAACTGATCCGGGATGAAAAGAAAACCGATTTCAACCCGGCGCTCTTGAATACCGATACCGATCTCTCCCGGCTGACGGAACGGATATTGCGCGGCGGAATGCTGAATTTTTCCCTTTGCCTTTTTGGCGCGCCGGGTACGGGCAAATCTGAATACGCCCGCCATCTGGCGGATAAAATGGGGCTGAAAGTGCTGCACAAGCGCGCCAGCGATCTCCTGTCCAAGTGGCTGGGCGAAGCGGAGAAAAACATCGCCTACGCCTTTCAGGAAGCCCGGACGGAGAAAAAGTTTCTCATTTTCGATGAGGCCGACAGCCTCTTGCAGGATCGCGGCGAGGCCGAACATTCCTGGGAAATAACCCAGGTCAACGAGATGTTGACCTGGATGGAGTGCCATCCCTATCCCTTTGTCTGCACCACCAACCTCATGGACCGGCTGGACCCGGCCAGTCTGCGGCGCTTCACCTTCAAGGTCAAATACGGCTACCTGACCAGAGAACAGGCGCGGCTGGCCTTTCGCCACTTCTTCGGACAGGATGGCGAAGTGAAGCTGGAAGCCCTGACTCCAGGCGATTTTGCCGTGGTTGCCCGCAAGGCCGCCATTCTTGGTCTCAATGCCCCGGCTGAACTGACCGACATGCTGGCTCAGGAACAGGAAGCCAAGGGCATCAAAAACCGTAGCATTGGTTTCTGAATATAATGCAGAGGCATACCAAAATGCTCAATGAAACCAACCTGGGGGAGAATGCCATGTCGAACACGTCAAGACAGGGAGAAAATTACGGCCAGTTCCTGAATCTGCTGGAACTGGCCATGTGGCTTGGGGAAAGTACCCACGGAGTGACCCTCGCCGAAATAGCCGAACGCTTTAACGTCACCCGGCGCACCGCCGAGCGGATGCGCGCCGCATTGCGTGATTACTTCGGCGGAAATTTCGATGAACAACGGGAGGGGACACAAAAATATTTCAAGCTGCGCGCCCCGCGCCTGGATACCGTCATCCGAAACTCATTTTCCGAGGAGGACCTTACGGTCTTGCCCCTTGCCGTCCAGTCCCTGCGGCAGAGCAACCTCACCGCCCAGGCCGAAACCCTGGAACGGATCAGAGTCTACCTCATGAACTTTCTCCATTTGGAAAACAACAAAGCCACCGATCTGGAAGATGTCCTCCGCTTTGAGGGACTGGCTCTGCGCCCCGGCCCCCGGCGACATTACAACGAGGTCGTGGCGCACACCCTGCGCGACGCCCTGAGGTCTTTTCATCAGGTCAAAGTTACCTATCCCGGTCGCACAGGCAGCCTCAGGGATTACGTCCTGATTCCAATGGGTTTTTTATACGGGGAGCGCGAGCACTATCTGGTCGCCCGGCACGCCGATGGCTATGGGGGCGGAGAACCCCACCACTTCAAACTCAGCCGCATTCACGCCGTCGAAGAACTGAAAACCATCTTTGTGGAAGATACGTCCTTTAGTCTGGCGGCTCACGCGGCGCGCTCTTTTGGGGTCTTTCAGGAAAAACCCGTTGCGGTCGAATGGCTTTTCAGCCCCGAAGCCGCAACCGAGGCCGAAAACTACCTTTTTCACCCAAGTCAGGAAATGCGTCGTAACCCGGACGGCAGCCTGACGGTTCGCTTCACCGCCGGAGGGCGTCTGGAAATGGCCTGGCATCTTTACACCTGGGGCAATCAGGTCAAGGTGGTCAAACCCGCCGATTTCTGGGAATCCCTGCCGCCTCAATTTTCTCTGAAAGGCACCTCATGAATTCATCTGCACCCACTCTCCCCACAAACGAAGACCCTGCTTCCCGTGCAGCAATCGCAAAGGCGCTCAACGACAAGGGCAAAACCCTGCTGAAACAGCGTATGTTCGAGGACGCAATCGCCCTCTATGACGAGATTGTCCAACGTTTTGGCGACGACGATTCTCCCGAGATGCGCGAACAGGTCGAACATGCGCTCGCCAGAAAGAGAGGTATATTGCACCATCGGAGCATCCTTGAAAAACAACTTGCCCCCTATGACGAGTTCCTTCAACGCTACTACGTCAACGATTTCGAGGACGTGGCTCCCGCCTTGCACGAGGATATTGCATGGGCGCTTTACAGAAAAGGCGTGATCCTGGGAAAAGCCGGCAAGGTTGAGGAAGCAATCACAACCTTTGACGAGATTTTTAGTTTTGAATTCTACGGACACGACGATTGTTCCGAAGTATTCAAACAAACGATAACCGCGTTTGTCGACTTGAGCATTGCACAGGGCAAGACGGAAGAAGCCATCCGTAATGACGTGCTCCAACATTTTGACCAACCCGGTCATGAGGGCGCGAATGTGGAGATCGCGCAGATTCTCCTGGACGATTACCTGATCCCTGAAAAACAGCACAAATTGTTTGAGGAAGATACGCTCCATATCCTCTGTGATGAACTCGTCCGGCGTTTTGGCGACGACGAGTCCCCCGCCAAACGCAAATATGCCGCATGGGCGCTCCACTCCAAGTACCTTGCCCTAGACGAGGGTGATGAGGATGAGGAAGCAATCGCTACCTGTGATGAACTTGTCCGGCGCTTTGGCAAGGACGATTCCTCCGCTGTGCGCGAAGAAGTCGCGGATGCGCTCTCCGACAAGGGCATCTCCTTGCGGCGTCAGCGCAAGTTTAAGGAAGCAATCGCCACCTTTGATGAAATCATCCAACGCTTTGGTGACGACGAGTCCCCCGATGTGCGCCGACAAGTCGCAAGTGCGCACTATGACAAGGCCACTACCTTCGAGCATCAGGACAAGTTTGAGGAAGCAATCGCCCTTTATGACGAGATCGTCCGGCGCTATGGCGACGACAATTCACCCGGTATGCGCCAACGAGTCATATGGACGCTCTCCGAAAAGGGCAATATTTTGCGAAAACAAGGCAGGTTTGAGGAAGCAATCGCCGTCTATAACGAAATCATCCGGCGCTTCAACGACGAGAATCGGATAGTCAAAAGCGCGCTCTCCCATAAGGGCGATATTCTGAGAGAACAGGGCAGGTTGGAGGAAGCAATTGCCACCTATGATGAGTTCGTCCGGTGTTTCGACAATGACAACAACGAGGGGACTGCCAGAGAGGCGGTTTTTGTCAGAGACGTGCTTCGCAACAAGAGCACTATCTTGCAGCTTCAAGGCAAGGTTGAGGAAGCAATCACCGCCTATGATGAAATCGTCCAGCGTTCTGGCGATATCGCCTGGATTGCCTCACAGGCGCTCCTTGACAAGGGCGAAACCTTGCAGCGTCAGGGCAGGGTTGAGGAAGCAATCGCCACCTTTGATGAAATCGTCCGACGCTTCAGCGACCATGATTGGTCCTACGAGGCGCGCGATGACGCAGTAACGGCGCTCGCCAACAAAGGAATCATCCTGAAGGAACAGGGCAAGACCGGGGAAGTCATCGCCGTCTACGATGAAATTGTTCAGCGCTTTGGCAACGATGATGCTCAAAGCGTGCAGAAGCGCGTAATAACCGCGTTCACCGACAAGGCAAACATGTTGAAGGAACAGGGCAAGACCGGAGAAATCATCGCCTTCTGTGACGACATCATCCGCAGCTTCGGCAGCGATAATCCAGTCGTCCTGGAAGCAAGAAAGCTACGAAAAAAGACCCTCGCTCAACCCCGCCAGGACGTATGAGCAGGAAAACCACCTTTCACCAACCAGCACGAAGGAGAATCAAATGACAAACAACTCACACCCGGTATCCACAAAGGACTATGACGAAAATCGGACACGCGGAATCATGATTTGCGGTATCAATGGCGGCAAATCAAAGAAAGATGAGGAGCGCGCTGCTTCGGGGGGACAAGCTGAGGAGAGATATTCTTCCTTCTTCTCAGATCAAGGCCGCAGTCCGAAGGCCGCCAACAATTATCGGTTCAGAAATAGGCTCCTGACATGGTTCATCCATTGTTGGGGTATCAAGTTGGAGACGCGCAGAGGTCATGATGGGGCATTTGAGCGTTCCTTTTTTCAAACCAACTGGCTTGATACCCAGTCACACGACGCTAAGGGCATTTCGCACGAAGTGCTGGTGGATGGGGCGGATGGTTTTCTAAAACTTCTGGAACAAAGAGAACCTTCGGTCATTATGTTCTTTGGCTCTGGACTGATTGAGGCGCTGAACGACCCACGAATCCGTGATCGCGTCATAAATATACTGGGCAAATGGTCTGGCAAGACAGACGGTTGTACCGTCGACAGATGTATCGTCGACAAATTTGGGAGGAAGACCCAGATCAAATTCGAGATGAAAACCCAGAAATTTGGCGAAACGTACATCATTGGCTTGCCACACCCACAGAGATGGGGGCTTTCAGATGAATACGTTGAGAAACTAAGGCCGCCTGATCTGGAAACAATCCTTAAGTACAGCAAGCCTGCCTGAAATCCTAGAACACGGGGCTGCCTGAATCTCCGCCATGAATGGTGGCGATTACGGGTTCCCCGTGTTCAGGGGCGCTCCCCTGAAACATCAGCCGTACCCCGGTTTGCAAAACAGCAGGCAGGCATTTATGCTCATGTCCATAATGTCTGCGTTCCCAGGAAAGCATTTTTTGAAAGTGGTTACCCATGTTCGACATCGCCTACACCCATCATCACGGCAAGCAGTGCCCGCATCAGGAGGACGCCCTCTGGAACGGTCAGCAGACCATTCAGAAAAAGTCCATCCTTAGCGCCGCCTACACGCATTCCGCCGATTCTCTGCTGCTGGCGGTAGCCGACGGCGTTGCGACCAGCCCGCAGCCTCATCTCGCCAGCCGGTTCGTCATCGAAACCCTGGCGCGAATCGGGGGCGCCGATGTGCCGCTCACGACAAGGTTGATCCGCGACCTCCACGGCTGTCTGTGCGACCGTTACGCCAAGGGGCGCACCGTGGGCACTTCAACGACCCTGGTCGCCGCCCGCTGCGCCGGTGATCTGTGCGAAATCGTCAACGTCGGCGATAGCCGCGCCTACCTGATTTCGGCCAACGGCGCGTGGACGCAGGCAAGCCGTGACCATACGTTTCTCAACGACCTGATTGACCAGGGCATTGCCGACCCGGACGGAAAATACGCCAGCATCTATCAGTCACTGGTGCACTGCCTGACCGCCGAGTATGAGGAAGATGGCTTCGCCATCCACAGCCGCCAGTCGCCATTTCTCCCCGGAGATAGCCTGTTGCTGTGCAGCGACGGTCTGCACGATGTTTTGGGTGATGAGAAGCTGCGTGACCTCTTCGACGCTTCGCTCGCGCCGCTGGAGCAGGTAAAAATCTGGCGCAAGGCCGTCATGCAGGCAGGCGCGCCGGATAATCTTTCGATTATTCTTGCGCGTCGGCTTGCCTGATTTTCAGCCAACCAGCTTCTCCAGAAAACAGGCATTCATACGATTACCCTGGGTAGATACCACTGATTACAATATTCCTGGCAAACTTCTGGTAAGGTATGCGTATTTTCATAACGCTTGCGGCTGCCATGATTTCCGAACCCGCGCCTGCCCTGGATCGCCAGCCCGATCTCGTCATCCACGCCCGTTATCTGGCGCAGGTGGAGAGCGCCAATCTGCTTGAGCATCACTCCGTCGTGATATCCAACGGGCGGATTACGGACATCCTGCCCTCAACCCTGGCGCGGGCGCACTACACGCCCCTTGAGAGCGTGGAACTGGATGAGCATCTGCTCATTCCCGGCCTCATCAACCTGCATACCCACGCGGCCATGACCCTGATGCGCGGCTTGGCCGACGATCTGCCCCTGATGGTCTGGCTGAAGGAACACATCTGGCCTCTGGAAGCGGCGATAGTTTCCAAATCCTTCGTCCACGATGGCACGCTTCTGGCCTGCGCGGAAATGCTGAAAGGCGGCATCACCACATTTGCCGACATGTATTTTTTTCCCGACGCGGTTGCCGAAGCGGCGGTAACGGCTGGAATGCGGGCGGCGCTCGGTATCATCGTGCTGGAATTTCCCAGCAATTACGCGAGCGACGCTTCCGACTATCTGCACAAGGGCTTGGCAACGCTCGACCAGTGGCTCGACCATCCCCTAATCAGCTTCTGCCTTGCGCCACACGCGCCCTATAGCGTTAGCGACGCAAGCCTGGAGCGCATCCAGACCCTCGCCGCCCAACTGGAATTGCCAATCCACACCCACATTCATGAAACCAGCGAGGAAATTCGGCAACATCTGGAAGAATTCGGCTGTCGTCCCCTGCATCGCTTCGCAAGGCTTGGCATTCTGGGGGGACAGTTCATCGGCGCTCATGCCGTGCATCTTCTGGAGGAAGAGCTGGAATTGCTTGCCCGGCATAACGGGAGCATCGCCCATTGTCCGGCCTCGAACCTGAAACTGGGGAGCGGCATTGCGCCAGTCGGCGCGATGCTCGCGCAGGGCATCAATGTCGGTCTTGGCACGGATGGCGCGGCCAGCAACAACCGTCTGGATATTCTCGCGGAAATGCGGCTTGCCAGCCTGCTCGCCAAGGGCGTAGGCGGCAATGCCGAGGCGCTTTCCGCCTGGCAGGCGCTCTACATGGCGACTATGGGCGGCGCAATCGCTCTGGGGAAGGAAGGGGAGATCGGCTCGATTACCGTCGGCAAGCGCGCCGACCTTTCCGCCGTTCAGTTGAGCAGCCTTTCCCTTTCTCCCTGTTATCATCCGGTCTCCCACCTTGTCCATTGCGCCGGGCGGGAAAACGTCAGCCACGTCTGGATAGATGGCAAGTGTTGTGTCGCGGACAAGGTTTTGACCAGCCTAAATGTAACAGAGTTGAAAAATTCTGTTCGACTATGGCAAAATAGAACTGTTTCATGCTTGAGATCCGGTATAGGTATTAAGCAAAACTAGTCAGACCTGATGTTCAGGTCTGTTTTCAACATTGTTCAACAAAGCAATAAAGGAACAAACATGGAAAAACTTTTACAAAAATTTCTCGCTCTCGTCATGGTTGGCATGGTAGCCGCGCTGACAGGCTGTGCTTCTACTCCGCCTCCAGCGGAAGAAGCGCCGCCGCCTCCTCCTCCTGCGGACACTGCCGCGCCTGAGGCCGCTCCTGCCGATACTCCCAGTCCCAGCCCTAGTTCTACCGCCAAGGTTGATCTGACTTCCTTTGCCCTGTTCGATTTCGGCAAGGCTACGCTGCGTCCAATAGGCAAATCCACGCTGGATGGGCTTATTGCCCAAGCCAGGGATGC
>JAISSL010000261.1 GCA_031273145.1 Zoogloeaceae bacterium
GGGCGTTGAGGGCGAAACATACAACATCAATGCGGACGTGGTGGCCGGCAAAATTGCCGAGGTGCTGAAGGTGGAAAAGCTGGTGTTACTGACGAACACGCCGGGGGTGTTGAACAAGGCGGGCGAGCTTTTGACGGGCATTACGCCCAGGGATATTGACGCAATGGTAGCGGACGGGACGCTTTCCGGCGGGATGCTGCCCAAAATCGCCTCCGCTCTGGATGCCGCCCGCAATGGGGTCAAAAGCGTGCACATCATTGATGGTCGGGTTGAACATGCCTTGTTGCTGGAAATCCTCACCGACCACGGCATAGGGACGATGATCAAGAGCCATTAGCCTTGCAGGTCTTGCAGAAGGCATCCGCCGCCCCTACGGACAAATTCAGTGCGCGCGCATTGAACAACTCGTAGGGGACGCAACCTGCGTCCCGCAAAAAGCCTCATCCATGCGTGCCGTTTCTTTCCCCTTCCGGGGGATAGTGCTTGCCCATATTGACCAGAGGCTCCGGCACATGGCAGGCATAGCCCTGCGCGTAATCCACGCCCAGCCCCTTGATGATCTCGTAGATGGATTCGTTGCTGACGAATTCCGCCACGACTTTCAGGTTATAGGCTTTGGCAAGCTGAACCATCGAGCGCACCACCGCCCCATCGGCGGAATCCATATGCAGGTTCTTGACGAACATGCCGTCAATCTTCAGATAATCCACCTTGAACCGCTTCAGGTACGCAAATGAAGCCATCCCGGAACCGAAGTCATCCAGAGACAGGGAAGACTGCAATTGGTGCATCCGGTCAATAAATCCCATCGCCTGATCCAACTGCCCGACCGCGCAACTCTCCGTAATCTCAAAGCCCAGTCTGCCGGGATCAATGCCGTATTTGCTGATCTGTTCCTGCACAAAGCCGGGAAAATCGCGGTCGGAAAGGCTGGCGCCGGAAACATTGACGGCAAACTTGGTCACGTCCGGCTTGATGCCTGCCTTATCCCATTCGGCAATCTGGCTGCACACGTTTTCCACGACCCAACGGTCAATGTAGGGCATCATGTTGAACCGCTCGGCAGCCGCAATGAACCGTCCCGGCGCCTGGATGTTGCCGAGAAAATCCCGCAGCCTGAGCAGGATTTCGGCATGGCGGGGCAAATCCGGGCGCAGGGGTTCGACATACTGAAAATAAAGGATGAAGCGTCCTTCGGTAAGCGCCGTGGTGATGTGCCCCACCGACCGGAATTCTTCGTTCCGCAGCCGGAAATATTCATCCTCTTCGGTATACACCTCAACCCGGTTGCGCCCGTGTTCCTTGGCGGCATAGCAGGCGGTATCCGCCGCCACCAGAAGGGAAGTGAAATTATCCAGCCCCTGCGCGGCGCGGACGACCCCAACCGAAGCGCCCATGCGGAAACTCTGCCCGCCATACACAAAGGGATAGGTGCGGATTTCATCAATCAGCGCGTTCGCCCGCGCAACCGCCTCCTTCTCGTCGCAATCGCGCAACAGAATGCCGAACTCATCGCCGCCCAGCCGTGCCAGAAAACAGTCGCTGTGCTTGGACTGCAAGACCTTCGCCAGATTGATGAGCAACTGGTCGCCTACGCTATGACCACAGGTGTCATTCACCACCTTGAACTGGTCAAGGTCAAGGTACAGCACCACGAGCGGCTTGCCGTCCTTTTGGGAAGCCTCCAGTTCCTTCTGCAACTGGCGCTCGAAGGCGCGCCGGTTGTGAAGCCCGGTCAAGGGATCATGCACCGCCTGATAGGCCAACTCCTCATTGGCGTAGTGTTGCAGGGTGATGTCGCGGATGCTGACGCGAAAGCCGAGCGAATTCCCGCTATCGTCATGCACCGCCTGCCAGGAAATGGCAACCCAGATGGTGCGGTTGTTCCGGCACTGCACCCGAAATTCGAGGTCTTGCCCGCTATGTCCGTCGCCTGCCTGCTGCATCATGTGCGAAACCAGATCGCGGTCGGCTTCATGCACCAGCGCCAGCGGGTAATCCGCCATCACCATACATTCTTCCGGCGTATAGCCGGTCAGGCGCTGCACGGCGGGATTGACCCATTTCAGTTCGCCTTCCGTGCCAAACCAGCTTTCCCAGGAATAGGTGTAATTCGCAATGGTACGGAAACGCCATTCGCTCGCTTCCAGCTCGTGCACCCGGTTCTGGATCGTATCAATCATCGTGTTGAAGCTGTTGGCCAGCACCGCGATTTCGTCCTGGCCATAGACCTGAACCCGCTGGCGCAAATCCCCCCGCGCAATCTTGATGCTGGCATCCGAAAGCGCGCTCAAGCCGCGCATCAGGTAGTACACAAGGAAGGACTGCAACAGAATCAGAAAGAGCAGCCCCACCACGGCAATCAGGGCGTTCTGAAAAAAGAACCCCAATCGCGCTTCTTCGATGAACTGGGTATTTCTCCCGATATAGAGTTGTCCGTAAACCTGTTCGCCCACCTTGATCGGGATGATTTCGTGCAGGATGCCATCGTATAGCCCCGATACCGGCAAGGGCTTTTCGTCCGACCACGCCACGGAAACCAGGCGTCCATCCAGATCGCGGACAATCAGATAGTCAATGTGCCGCGCCTCTCCCCACTCTTGCAGCACATCCCGCAGGGTTGCGTAATCCTGGGTCATGAGATAGGGGAGGATAGCCGCCGTATAGCTTTTGCCGATTTCCGTCGTTGCCTCGCGGCTCTGCATCTCCAGGTAACGCCCTGCCAGATGGATGCTGTTCCCGATCACGGCGCACAGAATCAAGATGCTGACCAAAAGACTGGACAGCAGGATGCGCCCCCGCAGCGAGTGGGAAATCTGGCGGATCATGGCGTCTTGGCCCTTTCCTTTTCTTCTTTTTCCAGAATCTCCAAAGTCAGGAGCATGTACGGCTGGATGGTTTTAAGGTCTTCTTCGCTAATCTGGGAATAGCCATCATAACCCGACTCCGAAAAAAACTTTCGCCCCCCCGGCGTATCCGGGAAACGCTCAAAGGCTCGCTTCAGCCGCTGGATTTCATGAGAACCCAACTGCTTCATCGCCAAAGTCATCAAATGCGGCAAACTCTTGCCCCACGGCAGCACCTTCAATTTTTCGCGCACATTCACCGGCATCTGATTCAGGGGCGGATAGCCCGTCACCGCCGCGTCCGCCATACCCATCACAACCGACATCATGGCCGCCGCATGGGTGGGATGCTCGCTATAAATGTAATCCACATCGCGCTTCATCCCCATGTCTTCCAGCAATTTGATCCCCGCGATGGTAAACACCGCCATCCGGTCGGGAAAGGCGATTTTTTTCCCCCGCAATGTGGAAACCGTCGTGAATCCCTCATCCGCCCGCACCACAAAAATAAAATCCATCTCATTTTTGTAACGCACCAGAGGGACAAAATCACGTTGCAGAAGAATCGCGCCCATATGCGGCGGCGTAATCACGACATCGAAGCGCCCATTCAGGGAATCGCGCAGAAACTCGCCATGACGGGAAGAAGTAAACAGCATGACCGGACGGTTGAGCGCCAACTCCAGATAGTCACGCAACGGCTGATGCGTTTTCAGCAGGGCAACAGGCGTATTGAACGGCGTAATACCGATCCGCAGCACGTCCTCCTCCTTCGGCGCGGCTTCTGCCATCAGAGCGGCACTGAAAAAAAGGATGAGAAAAAACCGCATCCCCGCAAAGGAAAAAAGTCTGTTCGTCATATCCGAAATCGGCAAATCTGGAAAAAACCGTTGTCGTAATTCCTATGGCTTATCCCTGTAAGGAAATATGATTCTATTCCTATCCTGCCGGACGCGCAAACTAATCTTTATTACTTCTGCCATACGTCGTCAGGATGGGGATAGCTTATTCCCAACAAAACCTGTACATGCCGTTCAATGCGGCGCGTATCAATGCCTTGTTGCAATCTGAAAATGAAGAAAACAGGAACGACTTCGTCATTTCCGCCCGCGAATCAAGACCTGTATCGGGACGCAGGTTGCGTCCCCTACGGGTTTTTTCAATGCGAAGTACCCTTGAATGGTCTGTAGGGGCGGCAATCTGCCGCCCGTGTCATGCTTGTCAAAACGCAACAAAATACTGACCTTGCCTAAAACGGCGGGGAGAGACCCGACCAGGCGGCGATGATCGCCTGCCGGAAATCCGCCTGAATGCGCGATAGCGCCTCTTTCGTGTCCGCCTCAAACCGGAACACGACTACCGGCGTGGTGTTGGAAGAACGCACCAGACCAAATCCATCGGGGAATTCGACCCGCAAGCCATCAATCGTCAGGCGCGAGACTTCCTCTGGAAAAGCCCCTTGCCCAACCAGCCGCGCTACCAGTTCCACCGGCTCGCCTTCCCGCATCGGCAGGTTGATTTCCGGGGTGGCAACCGCTTTCGGCAAGGCTTTTAAAACCGCATTGGCATCCTTCTCGCGGGCGAGAATTTCCAGAAGCCTTGCTGCGGCATACAGCCCATCGTCAAAGCCATACCAGCGTTCCGCAAAAAACGTGTGGCCGCTCATCTCGCCTGCCAGCGGCGCACCGGTTTCCTTCAGTTTTGCCTTGATGAGCGCATGGCCGGTACGCCACATCAGCGGCTTGCCGCCATGCTCAAGAATCCACGCGCCAAGCAGGCGGGAACATTTCACGTCATAGAGTATTTCCCGCCCCGGCTGGCGCGATAAGACATCCGCCGCAAAGAGCATCAACAGCCGGTCGGGGAAAATGATTTCGCCATCCTTGGTGACGACGCCCAATCGGTCGCCGTCGCCATCGAAGGCCAAGCCAAGTTCCGCGTCACCTTGGGCAAGCGCGGTCATGAGCGCCGCCAGATTTTCCGGCTTGGAAGGATCGGGATGATGGTTGGGAAAGTGCCCGTCCACCTCGCAAAAAAGCGGCTCCACTTCGCAACCTAGACGCCGGAAGAGTTCCGGCGCAATCGCTCCCGCAATGCCATTGCCGCAATCCACGACGATTTTCAGGGGACGTGCCAGTTTTACGTCGGAGACGATGCGCTCGATATAGGCCGCCTGAACGTCGGCAGAGCGTCGCTTGCCGGATACCTTGCCCTCTGTGAGTTGGCCTGCCTCAATCTGAGTAAAGCGGGTTTGATTTCTGGACGAATCGGTTTTGATTTTCGGACAGGAATATTCGCAGTTTTGGGTTGATTTCTGGACGGGAATATTCGGGGAAAAATTCGCTGAAAAATCGAGCCGTCCTCAAGCCGTTAAAATCCCGGTTCAAGACCCTTTGAAGCCACTTCAAGAGACGTTAGTGCCTTAAGTGTTGCGTGATGGTTGCGCTGTTGGACATCCTTTTTACGC
>JAISSL010000017.1 GCA_031273145.1 Zoogloeaceae bacterium
TATACATGTCCGTAAAAGCCTGGACATCCGACCAGCCGAGCCGAGCCCATGTACTCGCAGGTCCAAGCAAGTCCCGGCGCTTCTGGTCATCCAGTTTCATTGCGGCAATTTCGACATTGTTCTCTTTGAGTTGTGCCACAACATCCTTTGTATCCAGTTCAATGCCCTTCTCCCTGGCTTGCGTGACTAAATTTGCCGCAGCTTTATCGAACAGGTAGTTGTTGTATTTCCCAACATCAATATAGGCACCTTCGTAGTCAATCATAGTTCCATGTGTGCCGTTGGAAAAACGGTAGCCTGCAAATGGAACCAGATGTTCTTTCTGGATAAAGGTATCTGCCGCGCTAAAGAGATCGGACAGTATCGTTCCCTTAGAAGAAATGTTCGTTGTTGTACTGCTTGCCGTAGTCGAAGAGGCAGAGGAACTGGCGGTACTTGCTGCTGGCTTGCTTTCGGCTGGCGAAGCGGGCGCGGTGTAAACTGCGGCGGAAGTGGCATCGGAGATCGTATTCATCATGGTTTCCTTGTCATGCAGGGCAATCTCCTGTGCCTGGGAACGAGAATCTCCCAAGCACAGGAATCCATCATTGAGAAAAATTGACCTGGATCGTAAAGTTTTGATTTGCGCCCGGTATGGCTGGAAATGATCCCCCACCAGAGATATTTCCAGTAATTCTGAACTGCGATCCTTTGACGAGTTGTCCGTTGAAAAAGGACGAATTGTTCACGGTGAGCGTGTTTGTGACATCCGTACAGCGATTGTATGCACTCGTATACGGCGGTGCATAACAAATCTGGAAGGTTTGTGTCGGAGAACCGTTCGTGTAAGGCATGATGTTCCACGACACCCCCGTAATGACAGCGGACGAACTTATAGTCACCACATTGTTGGGTGGTAGAAGTGGAACCGTCACAGTTGATGGAGCCGAGAAGAAGACCGAATTATCCGTGCCGGCTTGATAAACAGTCGGGGGGCGCTTCGTCTCCATCCATGAAAATTGAGCTGCCTGAGCTGCCGCCAGGGGGGTGTACAGAGCTGCCCATACAAGGGCACCTACTGCAAGGATGGTGTTTGCTTTCATGTGCTTCTCCTGTAAGTTATTGAAACAACACAGTTTGTCGCCGTGTCGGTTCGCAAAGATGCTGCCGGGGATGGGCATGGTACACGCCCATGAGACCGTTAACGGCAATATTTCCAAAATCTTTAGTGCCGAAATGTAAATTTATAACGCATTTTCAGGGAAAAAATACAACAGTCTGTTGCGTCAGCGCAACTACTGTGCAGGACAAGCCATCTGCAAGACATCGCCGTCTGCAAGACCCGTATGCAGAACAAGCCGGAAAGTGCGTTAAAATATAATGCTTTT
This sequence comes from Zoogloeaceae bacterium, assembly GCA_031273145.1. Lineage (GTDB taxonomy): Bacteria > Pseudomonadota > Gammaproteobacteria > Burkholderiales > Rhodocyclaceae > Azovibrio. Next base: position 1,368 of record JAISSL010000017.1, read on the forward strand.
CTACCTTTTTGCCGCCGCCATGAGTGTCCGCCTTCGGGAAATTCCCTATAACTACACCTCCCTTTCCGACCGGGAAATCATCATTCGCCTTCTGGGGCTGGAGAACTGGCAGATACTGGAAGAACTGCGCGGCGAGCGCGTTACCGGGCGTTCGGCGCGGATGCTCTACGAAGTGCTGGGCGACATCTGGGTCGTCAAGCGCAATCCCTATCTGGAAGACGACCTCCTCTCCAACCGGGAACGGCGGCAAGCGTTGATCGAGGCGCTGCATCATCGCTTGACCGAAGTCGAAAAGCGCCGCCTCGCCACCGAATCCGGCTCGCCTGAGCGAAGCGCCAAGGTCTCGAAACTCATCGAGGCCGCGCAGGAAGCAGTGCGCCAGTTTGAAGGCTGGTTTTCGGATACCCGGCAACTGCGGAAAAAAACGCACAAAATCCTCTCCCGCCATACCCGCGCCGACAACATCGCGTTCGACGGCTTATCCCGCGTCGCGCACGTCACGGACGCAACCGACTGGCGGGTGGAATATCCTTTCGTGGTACTCACCCCGGATTCGGAAGAAGAAATCGCGCCGCTCGTCAAAGGCTGCATCGAAGCGGGCTTGACCATCATTCCCCGTGGCGGCGGCACGGGCTATACCGGGGGCGCGGTGCCACTCATCCCTCATTCTGCCGTCATCAATACGGAAAAACTGCTGCACTTAAGCAAGGTGGAAGAAACGACCCTGCCGGGTCATTCCACGCCCTACGCCACGATTCGCACCGGGGCAGGCGTGGTTACGGAGCGCGTGGCCGTTGCCGCCACAAAAGCCGGACGGGTTTTTGCGGTCGACCCCACTTCCGCTTCCGCCTGCACCATAGGCGGCAACATCGCCATGAACGCGGGCGGCAAAAAAGCCGTGCTCTGGGGAACGGCGCTCGATAATCTGGCCTGGTGGAAAATGGTCGACCCAGACGGCAACTGGCTGGAAGTGGAACGCTTGAATCACAATCTGGGCAAAATCCACGAGCAGGAAACAGTGGAATTCCGCCTAACCCGCCTCTCTCCCAACGGCAAGAAAAAACTGGGCGAGGAAATTCTCCGGCTCCCCGGCAAAAGCTGCCGAAAAGCCGGACTGGGCAAGGACGTTACCAATAAATTCCTGGGCGGCATTCCCGGCGTGCAAAAGGAAGGCACGGACGGCATCATCGTCGCCGCCCGCTGGATACTCCACAAGATGCCCCCGGTCACGCGCACGGTCTGTCTGGAATTTTTCGGGCAGGTGCGGGAAGCCGTGCCTTCCATCGTCGACATCACCAACTATTTCAAACCCGGCGGAACCGGGCATGAAAAAGGCGTCCAGCTTGCGGGGCTGGAACATATGGACGAACGCTACGTCAAGGCCGTGGGCTACGCCACCAAAGCCAAGCAGCACGGTCGCCCCAAGATGGTGCTGATCGGCGACCTCGTGGGATACGACGAGGCAACCGTCATGGCCGCCGCCGATGAAGTCGTCCGAATGACCGGCGCGCGTAGCGGCAGAGGATTCATCGCGGTTTCCCCGGAAATGCGAAAAAAATTCTGGCTCGAACGCTCCAACACTGCCGCCATTTCCCGCCATACCAATGCCTTCAAGCTGAACGAGGACGTGGTGATTCCCCTGCCGCGCATGGGCGAATACTGCGACGGCATCGAGCGAATCAACATCGAGCTTTCCATCGCCAACAAAATCACGCTGTGCGATGCACTGAGTAATTTTCTGCGGGGCGATTTGCCGGTACGCGCCGGGGACAGCAAGCTGGAAAAGGAAGTCCTGATCGGCGAGCGGCGCGACGCGGCCTTAGAGCATGTCGCCACGGTGCGGCGGCGCTGGCAATGGCTGTTGCAGCATCTCGACCTGCCGCTTGCCGAAGCGGAAGCCCAGTTTCCCCAATACGGCATCCAGGCGGGCGAACTTTCCAACCGCGCCGAGCATCCTACCCTCTTCCATCGTTTGCAGGATTATTCGGTACGCGCCTCGTGGAAAAAGGAACTGAAGGAACCGCTGGAAATCATTTTCGATGGCCCCGTCTTCCGCCCGCTCTCCGAAAAGCTCGACGCCGTGCAGAAAGAGGCGTTGCGGGGACGGGTCTTTGTCGCCCTGCACATGCACGCGGGCGATGGCAACGTGCATACCAACATTCCGCTCCATTCCGACAACTACGAGATGCTTCAGGCCGGCAGTCGGGCGGTTGCGCGCATCATGGCGCTGGTGCGGTCGCTGGATGGCGTCATTTCCGGCGAACACGGCATCGGCATTACCAAGCTGGATTTTTTGACGGACGCGGAAATCGCGCCCTTTCGCGCCTACAAGACCCGGATTGACCCGGAAGGCCACTTCAACCGGGGCAAGCTGATGCCCGAAGGCACCCTGAAAAACGCCTATACCCCGTCCTTTTCGCTCCTGGGGTCGGAATCCCTGATTATGGAGATGGAACAATCGGCCATCGGGGGAATTGCCGGGATGGTCAAGAATTGCCTGCGCTGCGGCAAATGCAAGCCTGTCTGCACGACCCACGTTCCCCGCGCCAATCTGCTCTACAGCCCGCGCAACAAGATTCTGGGCTTGAGCCTTCTGATTGAGGCTTTTCTGTACGAAGGACAGACCCGGCGCGGCGTCAGCCTGCAACACGCCAGCGAATTCAACGACCTCTCCGACCATTGCACGGTCTGCCATCGCTGCGCCCATCCCTGCCCGGTCGACATTGATTTTGGCAACGTCACCATCGCCATCCGCAGCTTTTTACGCAGGCAAAAGAAAAAGAACTTTTCGATGGCTTCGTATCTGGCGATGCGCTTTCTCTCCCTTAAAGACCCCGCCGCCATCAAGCTGATGCGTAGGGTCATGATTGATTGCGGCTACCGGGTGCAACGGCTGGCATTTCACCTCGGCAGGTTTCTGGGGTTGATTCAGAAAAGCGTCAACCATCCGCCCATGACCCTGGGGCATCCCGATGCCAGTAGCAAGATCATCCATCTCATCAACAAGCCCATGCCGCGCGGCATTCCTGGTCGTACCTCGCGCGTTTTGCTGGAGATTGAGGACGATTCGGTCATTCCGGTCATTCGTGATCCCGCAAAAACCACCGAGGAGTCGGAAGCCGTCTTTTACTTTCCCGGCTGCGGCTCCGAACGGCTGTTCAGCCAGATTGGGCTGGCGGCTCAGGCCATGCTCTATCATATCGGCGTGATTACCGTTCTACCGCCGGGTTATCTCTGCTGCGGCTACCCGCAAATCGCCGCTGGCGCGGATGACGTGGGACAAAACATCACGACCGAAAACCGGGTGCTCTTCCATCGCGTTGCCAACACCTTGAACTATCTCGACATCAAGACGGTCATCGTCTCCTGCGGCACCTGCATGGATCAGTTGCAGACTTACGAATTCGAGCGGATTTTCCCCGGTTGCCGGTTGCTGGATATTCACGAATACCTGCTGGAAAAGGGCATTTTTCTGGAAAAGCACACGCATGAGGCGCGCTATCTCTACCACGACCCTTGCCACTCGCCGATGAAGACCCACGCGCCGCTGAAGGTGGTCAATGCCCTGCTGGGCGCGGCGGCGGATCAGGAAATTTCCTTGTCCGAGCGTTGCTGCGGCGAATCCGGCACTTTTTCCATCACCCGCCCGGATATTGCCACCCAGACACGTTTCAGAAAGCAGCAGGAAATCGAACGGGGAGTGGAGCGCCTTCGCGCCGATGGTTTCAAGGGCAGCGTCAAACTGTTAACCTCCTGCCCTTCCTGCTTGCAGGGCTTGTCGCGTTACCGCAAGGATGCCGCGTTCACCAGCGATTACGTCCTCACCGAACTGGCGCGTCACTTCTTGGGCGACCACTGGCTGACAAACTATGTGGAAAAAGCCAATGCTGGAGGCATTGAAAGAATTATCCTGTAGTACACTTGCATGACGATAGCGCCCCTGCCAACGCAGGAACCCTACAAAACGTTTGCCATTTTGCCATTGCAAAGGAACCGAAATGAATCAAGCACTGGACATAAGTTCCGGGTATCCCATCAGCAGCCTTGCCGGAGTCATCCGCCGCATCGGCGAACTCCCCGCTGCCACGGACAGGGCGCTGGACGGTATCTGCGGCATTCTAGCAGACCTGAAGCAATATCCGCCGGAAGGCACGCTCTACCTGGACATTCTGGAAGAAATCAGGAAGCCCTTGTATCAGACGATCAATGTCCTCGGTAAAAGCCGGTATCAGGATACCGCCCTGCCGCAGATGGAGCGGGAGGCAGCCGCGTTCAACCAGGTCATTTCCAGCCTGCGCCTGATGAATGAGGTTTATCGCCATTGCAAGTCGCTTCTGCCCGAAGAGGTGGATTCGCGCTATCACGCGCAGATTCTCCACCGCAATATTTACTACATCACCCAGATCATCTTCGAGCATTTTCGCGCCCGTCTTGATTTGCCAGGCGAACTCTGGCAGGAAGCGCACGGTTACTACCAGGAAGCCGAACAGCAGAGCCTTGCCACCCGTCCTATCATTGACACTCTGGGAGGCGGGCAGAGCATTTCCTGTACCGCAAGCTACATTGCCCTGCTGCTGGTTGACCTTGCCAACCCCTACCGACATAGCATTGAAGCGCAGGAACTGATTGCGCGGCTGGCGCGGCTGGGCGCGCCGTATGTCGAGATTGAAATGCTGGACTCGATGCACGAGATTCCGCCTTTCATTCTTGATCTTGGCGAGGACCTTCCCCTGCATCCGCCCAGTGATAACGAGGTCTTGCAGACGGTGCGCTGCCTGAACACAAGGTCGCTCGTCACTCATATGGAAGTCCTGCATACCCGCCTGAAGGACGCGGAAACGCCGCAAATCCCGCTCGGCGATGATCGGGACAAGGTAGATCGCCTCTTTCTGATTGCCACGCTTGAGCAGATTTATGCGCCCTGGGCGCAAACCCGCATTCCCCGCCGTTTTCGTCGCCATGTGGGACAGGGAAGGGTTGAGGTCTGCAATTCCTTCGAGCAGGTGCATCTGGCAATCTCCGGCACGACCTTCACCCAGCCGCAGGGGCAATACATCTACAATGACCGGATGTTGAGCGACAGCGCGGATATTATACGGCTCAGTCGGCTGGATGACCGGCAGATAGCCAGCGACAAGGCGACTCCCAAAGCCCGTTCACACTTCAACCTGCGTCCCGATGGCTGGGCTATTGTCGACCAGTCCGCGAGCGGCTTTCGCCTTTTTCGCGCCCTGGCTGGTTCGAGCATTGCCTATGGCGAATTGCTGGCCATCCAGCCGCCGGATAGCGACCAGTATGTTCTGGCGGAAGTCTCCTGGCTGATGCAGGATGCCAGTTGTCTGCACATGGGGATAGCTATCCTGCCCGGAATGCCGAAAGCCGTTGCTGCTGCCGTAGCCAACGACGATAAGAATCCCCGGCAGAACGCCAATCGTTCCCTGCTATATGAGCAGGCTTTTCTCATGCCTGCCCTGGAACCCTTGGGGATAGAACCTTCCCTGATTCTTTCGGCTGAATTGTGGAAACTTTCCGAAGGCAAGGTTTCCCTGGCGGCGGAAAACAACATCGTCCCCATCACGCTGGAGAAAGTCATCCGCAAGGGCAGGGATTTTGTCAGAACCACTTATAAGGCAGCCTCGTAAAACATGCTTGATCCCAGAACCCCACAACCAGACGCGCCGCGCCATACCCACTTTGGCTTTCAGCGCATTGCCGAGACGGAAAAGGCCAGAAAGGTGGCCGATGTTTTTGATTCGGTTGCCGACCGCTATGACCTGATGAACGATCTCATGTCGGGCGGGCTGCACCGCCTGTGGAAACGCTTTGCCATCGCGCAGAGCGGCGTCCAGACGGGCGACCGGGTGCTTGATATTGCGGGCGGAACCGGCGATCTGGCGCTGGCCTTTGCCAAAAAGACCGGCGCGGATGGCATGGTGGTGCTGACCGACATCAACCATGCCATGTTGAGCCGGGGGCGCGACCGCCTTCTGGATAAGGGCTATCTGCTGCCGGTCGGACAGTGCGACGCAGAGGCTCTGCCTTTTAAGGATGACGTATTCGATTGCGTTTCTGTTTCTTTCGGGCTTCGCAACATGACCCACAAGGACAAGGCGCTTGCCGAAATGCGCCGCGTCCTGAAGCCGGGCGGGCGCTTGCTGGTGCTGGAGTTCTCGCAAATCTGGAAGCCGCTCGCTCCCATCTACGACCTCTATTCATTCAAGGTCATCCCGCGTATCGGGCAGTTGATAACCCAGGATGCGGAAAGTTACCGCTATCTGGCCGAATCCATACGGACGCACCCGGATCAGCAAACCCTGAAACAGTTGATGGAATCCGTGGGTCTGGAAAAAGTCGAATATTTCAATTTGACCTTTGGCGTGGTTGCGCTGCATCGCGCCTGGAAATTCTGACCATGCCCATGCCGTTGCAGCCCGTTCTTTTGTTTGCCCTCAATGCCCTGTTGCGCGATGCGGGTTGGGCAAAGGCGCGGCTCATCCCTTTTGCGGCAAAGCAGGTCACGCTGAAGGTGGGGGAACAGACGTTTTACTTTGCCGTTACCCCGGAAGGCGCTTTCTGTGCGGGCGAGGCCACTGCCCCGGCGGATGCCACGATTACCCTTTCCGGCGACGCGATGCTCCATGCGCTCTCCGAGTCTTCGCCTGACCGGGCGCGATTTTTTAAGGACGCCACGATCAGCGGCCTTGCCGAATTTACGGAGACCCTGGGATTCATTTTTCGCCATCTGGAATGGGATATTGCGGGCAAGCTCGCGCCCGTAACTGGCGATATTCTGGCGTG
>JAISSL010000097.1 GCA_031273145.1 Zoogloeaceae bacterium
CTGCCGCTTGAGCGCAAGGCTAACACAAGACAAACTGGGCGCACAAGTTCAGATGCGCCTGTCAGTACATCCATTTGTCCACCACGGCATCGCCAAGATGCTGGCGCAGCAGGGTCTTATCGTTACTCTGGTGGAGATCCAACAGGCAAATGAACGCCAGCGCGTCAAAAAGGCCACCGACATCGGCAAACATTTGCGTAAACCAGGGCGGAGTGTCGTGATCGCAGTACCAGACTTCGCCGGTCTGCCGGTGGAAACACCACATGTTGTTAGTCCCCCCGAAAGCTACCAGCTCGTTCACCAGTGCCCACTGTTGTTCGGCATCGGGTTCATCTTCAAGGATGTCAGAAACACCGGGGAAGTAATCTTTTAGGGGGGCGATGCAGTCATACCCCACCACGGGCGTCACGCTGGCCAGCCAATCGTCGCCAAATCCCAACATGCCACTCCGCGCATGATAAGCCCGCAGGAGCGGAGGCAGGGAGCAACCCAGACGTTGTTCGAGCGCATCCAATTCCGCGTGGCTCGCCGGGCGTACAGGGTATTTCCAGAATTCGGCATAGGCTTTGGCGCAGGCAAGCCACCATTCCAGCCGCGCTTCATTATCGGAAAAGGTCGGCCAGACGAGCGGCGGTGTTTCGTTTGCCATTGTCGTGTTGTCGAGATTCATGAAGCCTCCAGAAAAGTGGTCGGAAAGACCGGATTAGTATGCGACCGGATAGAGCGTTACTTTATCAGATGGTGTAAAAAAATATACAAAATTCAAAGAGTTATCCGGTGGAACCGATGCCTCCAGCAAAAGTACGCCACCATCCAGGGACAAAGTCAGAACACCGTCCTCTTCATAGGAGAGTACGTTTGCCACGAATTCAAGCGTGGTGTCGCGCAGCCCTAATTTCTGGTGGTTTTCTCTTGACGGATGAATGTTTTTCCCCCATTCAAATCGGTCGTCTATATCCAGTTCGACCTCGTATTCCTCCCCGACTTCTGGACATGTACCATACCAGTTGGCTGCACCAGTACCAATCCTGGATTCAAATGTGACGAGGCGATGGTCTTTTTCTTTGATGGTGATGTTCATCTTATTTCGCCTCTGCGCCCTCTGCACGACGACGCCAGAAGTTCGCCAACGCCTGGTCAATGCTCTCTCGGTGGAACTCATCTACCTCGCGTATAAAATCCAGATAGGCAATGATCGCTGCCGCCCACATCCGCAAGACTCAATTGCCGCCGGAGACTTTTTGCTGGTCGGCGTAAATCAGGAGAGGCGGGGCGTCGCTGGTGATGTTTTTCTCATCCAGCACAACCGTTTCCACATTTTCCATGCTGGGCAGGTCGAACATGGTATCGAGCAGGACATCTTCCAGAATGGAGCGCAAACCGCGCGCCCCGGTCTTGCGATCCATCGCCTTGCGGGCAATGGCGGACAACGCCGCCGGACGCACGTCCAGCGTCACATCTTCCAGCGCAAACAGTTTTTGATACTGTTTGACCAGGGCATTCTTCGGGGCGGCCAGAATTTCCACCAGAGCCGCTTCATCCAGATCGTGCAGGGCGGCCACAACCGGCAAACGCCCGATCAATTCTGGAATCAGGCCAAAGCGAATCAGGTCGTCCGGCTCTACGTCGCGCATGATTGCGCCCGCGCCCAGGCGCTCTTCCTTGCTCTTCACCAGCGCGTTGAAGCCGATGCCGCTTTTTTCGGAACGTTCCTGAATAATCTTTTCCAGCCCGTCGAAGGCGCCCCCGCAAATGAACAGGATGTTGGTCGTGTTGATCTGGAGAAAATCCTGATTGGGATGCTTGCGCCCGCCCTGCGGCGGAACCGAGGCGGTCGTCCCCTCAATCAGTTTCAGCAGCGCCTGCTGCACGCCTTCGCCGGAGACATCGCGGGTAATCGAAGGGTTTTCCGAGCGGCGCGAAATCTTGTCAATTTCGTCAATGTAGACGATGCCATGCTCCGCCTTCGCCACGTCGTAATTGCACGTTTGCAGGAGTTTCTGGATGATGTTTTCCACGTCTTCGCCCACGTAGCCTGCTTCGGTGAGCGTGGTAGCATCCGCCAGCACGAACGGCACATCCAGCTTCTTCGCCAGCGTTTGCGCGAGCAGCGTCTTGCCGGAACCTGTAGGGCCAATGAGGAGAATGTTGCTTTTTGAAAGTTCCACGTCCTCGCCCTTGCCCGGCTTGCCCCGACAATACAGGCGCTTGAAATGGTTATGCACCGCCACCGCCAGAATGCGCTTGGCTTCCCGCTGACCGATGACATAATCGTCCAGATGGGCGGCAATTTCCCTGGGCGTTGGCAGTTCTTCCATGCTGGCCTGGGCGGCATCTCCCGGCACATCGTTGTGCACGAGTTCATTGCACAGCTTGACGCACTCATCACAGATGAACACCGAAGGGCCGGCAATGAGCTTTTTTACCTCATGCCGACTCTTGCTGCAAAACGAGCAATACAGCAATTTTCCGTTCCCGTCGTCTTTGTGGTTCGCCATTTTATTTCTCCGTTAAAAACGCGCTTCGCTCACTTCGCCTCGGGACGCCGCGCAAACACCTGATCCACCAGGCCATACTCCGCCGCTTCGGCTGCGGAAAGGAAGTTATCCCGATCCGTATCCTTTTCGATGCGCTCAATCGGCTGCCCGGTATGCTCGGACATGATGCGGTTCAGCTTTTCACGAATCGAAAGAATTTCCTTCGCGTGGATGGCAATATCGGAAGCCTGCCCCTGAAAGCCGCCAAGCGGCTGATGAATCATCATCCGCGAATTGGGCAGGGCAAAGCGTTTGCCCTTTGCGCCCGCGCAGAGCAGCATCGCCCCCATCGAGGCGGCCTGCCCCATGCAGAGGGTCGAGACATCCGGCTTGATGAACTGCATGGTGTCGTAGATGGAAAGCCCCGCCGTCACCGAGCCGCCCGGCGAATTGATGTACAGGGCAATATCCTTGTCGGGATTTTCCGCTTCCAGAAACAGAAGCTGCGCCACGACCAGATTGGCGATGTCGTCCGTCACCTGTCCGACCAGAAAGACAATGCGCTCTTTCAAGAGCCTGGAATAAATGTCATAGGCGCGCTCGCCGCGCCCGCTCTGTTCCACCACCATCGGCACGAGGCCAATCGCCCTGGGGGATGAATCCGCTACATCCAGAAAATCGTTTCGCATCATGGGTTCCTTTTATGTTCCTTTTCGTTGGGGGCGCGTCAGTCCACCGGAGGGGTCATCAGCGTATCAAAGGCAATGGGCTGTTCCGTGACGGTAACGCGGGCAAGCACCCAGTCCACCACGTTCTTTTCCACCGCCAGCGCCTCCACATCGGCAAGCCGGTGCGGATCGGCGTAATACCACTGCACCACTTCCTGCGGCTTTTCGTAGGTCTGCGCGGCTTCCTCAACCAATGCCCGGATTTGTTCCTTGTTGGCGTTGATTTTTTCCTGCTTCACGATTTCCGCAAAAATCAGCCCCAGCGCCACCCGGCGTCTGGCCTGTCCCGCAAACCAGGCCGGCTGAACCGGAAAATCCTTGTCCTTCATGCCGCGCGCCGCCAAATCCTGCTTCGCAGACTGCATCATCCGCTCGACTTCCTGCTCAATCAACACATTCGGAACGGAAATGGGATTGGCAGCCAGCAAGGCATCCATCACCTGCGTCTGAACGCGGGCTTCAAGGCGTTTTTTCACTTCGCGTTTCAGGTTGCCTTCAATTTCGGTACGCATTTTGGTCAAGTCCCCATCCGCAACGCCCAGGGCGCGCGCAAAATCGGCATCCACATCCGGCAGGGAAGGCGCCATGACCTGCCGGACTTTCACCTCGAAACTCACGGGCTGCCCCGCAAAATCCTTGGCAAAATAATCTTCGGGAAAGGTCATCTCGAAGGTCTTTTCTTCGCCGGCCTTCATCCCTTCAACGGCGTTCTCGAAGGCGGGCAACATCATGCCCTGCCCAAGGACGAACGGATATTCGCTGGCCTGCCCGCCCTGGAACGGCTCGCCATTCTTCTTGCCCAGAAAATCAATGACGACCCGGTCTTCCTTTGCGGCCGGACGCTCGGCAGGCGCATAGCGAACCCGCTGCTTGCGGAAAATCTCGATTGCCCGGTCGACTTCGGCAACCCCTACTTCCAGCACAGGCCGCTCGACTTTCGCGCCCGACAAGTCGCCCAGGGTAAATTCGGGATAGACCTCGAACACAGCGGAATACGCCAGACGGGCTTCGCTGTTCGCTTCTGCCTTTTCCTCAATGCGGGGGAAGCCAACGACATTGAGCTTCTGCGCCGTCACCGCCTCATGGAAGGCATTTCGCAACGCTTCGGAAAGCGTTTCATGGCGCGCGCCCTCGCCATACTGTTGTCGCAGTACAGATAGCGGCGCCTTGCCGGGACGAAACCCGTGCACCTTCGCGTTACGCCCCATGCGCTTGATGCGCTCATCGGTTGCGCGTTCCAGTTCGGCGCGGTCAATGAAAAGTTCCAGACTGCGTTCCAGAGGGTTCTGGGTTGAAGCGGTGTTTTCCATGAAAAATCCTTAAAAGACGGTATTGAGGAATCCCCCGCCTGAAGGCGAAAGTGACTCAAACGGCGGAGTATACTGCCCGTAAGCGCCGTTTTTGACAAGCGAAGGATGAAACAAAGCATGAAACAAGGGTAAAATGGCGGCTTTTGCGCGGGTGGCGGAATTGGTAGACGCACTGGATTTAGGTTCCAGCGCCGCAAGGTGTGCGAGTTCGAGTCTCGCCCCGCGCACCATGACGGGAACGCCCGAACCTCCCTTGTGCGGGCGCTTTTCCTGCCAAGAGGCCAGAATTGGTGCATGATGGCGAAAGCATTTTTTCCGTCTCTTTTTTACCACTGGAACGCCCCCCGATGAACCGCAAAAAATACTGGGTTTTCGCTTCCCTGGCGACATTCATCAGCCTGCCGCTTTTGTTGAGCAACATTTTTATGGTGGCGCTATGAATGGAAGTTATCCTTTTACGGACGAAATTTGCATCGTCACCGTCCGTCCGCTTTTTTGAAAACGCGCAAAACTGCGCGACTGGTTTTTAAGCGACGAAGGGCAACAATTCATCGCAAAAGCGGGCTATGTGCCGCTCAAGCGCGATGCCCGCTGAGGCCGCATGGTCTCTGGCGAAACCGCCGAAAAAACTTGACAAGCATCAAGAATAATGTCATTATCACGTTACATGCTTACGCATGTAGCGAACAAAGCCCCACTTTTTAAAGGATGAAATCGTGAAAAAGACCGCCATCGTCTTAGGCATTTTTTTACTGAGCGTATTCAGTTGCAAACTGAACGCGCAGGCCACTTTTACGGTAGATAATTTTTCCGATGAATATTTCGGGAAAATACATCTCGATAGCAAAGGGTTTGAGGAGTACAGCAACTTTGTTAGCAGCAATGTAGGTTGGGTTGCCATTTTTGATAAAAAAACGAACCGGCAACTTATCAGGGTGGACGCATCCGGTTTGCATGTATCTTTACACAAAGGCAAGGCGCTTGCCAACATAGAGGAATTGCCCTACGGCGAACAGAGCATAATTAAGTACGCCGACTACAATTTTGACGGAAAAAAGGATTTTGCCCTGATGGACGGAAGAGACGGATGTTATGGCGGGTCTTCTTTCCAAATCTATCTTGCCACGGATAATGGATTTGAATTTAGCAGCGAATTTTCGTATCTTACAAAAGGAAATTGTTACGTGTCTGTGGATCATGCCAATAAACAGATTCATACGGGTACAAAAGGCAGTTGCTGTTGGCATTTGGACGAGACATATGTAGTGGAAAACAATCTCCCTGTCCTCATAAAAAGCGTGGAGAGCGACAGCCGAAATAGTTCTACGATGTATGTGGAAAGAAGTTTCGTCAATGGCAAAATAGCGGTTACAAAGATTTCTTTTGATGATGAAGACGATGTTTTTTATTCTTTTGAGTTTTCCAATAAGAAAAAAATGAGGTTACTGGGCAAGGGCGGTAATCTGCTTTATATATTTACCGACAAGGACGGCACGGTAGAGCTGCTCACTCGTGATGATGCCAAATTTCGGTACTCGAAAAAGGAGAATGTCTTGCGGTTTGAAAATGGTAAGACCACTTACGCCATCACTGCGGATGGCATCATTGTAACGACTCCGGGCAAAAAATTCGACATGAAAGCCGTACCCGCCACCCGGAAAGGTTCTCTGGCGCATATCCTCGAAAATAAATTCTGGAATGTGTCAATCGAATAAATCATTCAGGACAACAGGAGAAAAAACATGGGCACCATAAAATGTGGTTTTTGGGTCACCAAATTCATCATAACACCCGATGAATTTGGCGACTTTTTGCGGCTATGCGACAAATACACAATCAAATTTTTTCTGCCAACGCTCGAAAACCCACAACATTCTCTGAGCGAAGTTCTGCAAGCATACACGATGTTTTACGAAACATATACGGCAGTTGAAAGACCAAAAAAATGTCGTCGTAGCTTTGTCTATTCAATGCTCATCGAATTTGAGAAATACAAATCAGGCTTTCATCTAGTGGAAGATGACGTTTGGTTCCCTTATCATGGCGAGTGGGCAAAAGACAAAATCCCGTTTTTAGAAATGTCTTTTCCAAAAGGACATGCGGTGGACTACAAAGATGAAAAGGGAGAATATTTTGTCTTTGAGGACATCAATAAACATCGACCAGAGATGTACCCAATCTTTGAGGCATTAAGCAACCATATAAAGCAATTCACAAAACCGTTCCGCTTTGAGAGTTTCGATGATGACAAAATGAAGGAGAAAAAAACGCCCGTCCGCATTAGCCGACAAGCCTCTGAAGATTTTGCCAGAAGTTGGCTTTTCCGAGACAATCAACTGAACATGAAGAGTTTTGTAAAAAAAGGCGCATGACCATGTTGCGACTACCATGCCCGAATGATGGGTTCTGGAAAAATTTTAGCGGGCGACAATATGCCGCCCGCTTGCTCTTTCAGGAAACCTTGCTGTCGTTTGCGGCCTGCGTCCGCTTGACCCGATAAGCCGGGTCAAGCATCCGGTTGATCTGCCACTGCTGCGCGATGGAAAGCAGGTTATTGACCACCCAGTACAGCACCAGCCCCGCCGGGAAGAAAAAGAACATGATCCCGAACATCAGCGGCATAATCATCATCATCCTGGCCTGCATGGGATCGGGCGGCGTCGGGTTCAGGCGAATCTGCACGAACATCGAAGCCATCATGATGACCGGCAGAACATAATAAGGATCGGCCACCGACAAATCCGTGATCCAGAACATCCACGGCGCGCCGCGCATTTCCACCGCCCCCAGCAGCACCCAGTAAAGCGCAATGAATACCGGAATCTGCACCAGAATCGGCAGGCAGCCCCCCAGGGGATTCACCTTTTCCGTCTGGTAGAGCTTCATCATCTCCTGATTCATCCTGGCCTTGTCGTCGGCATAGCGTTCCTTCAACTGCATCAGGCGAGGCGTCAGCACGCGCATCTTCGCCATAGAGCGATAGGAAGCGGCGGAAAGCGGATAGAAAATCAGTTTAATCAACACGGTCAACACGATGATAGACCAGCCCCAGTTGCCCACCAGCTTGTTGATGAACTCCAGCACCCAGAAAATCGGCGCGGCAATGATGTGCAGCCAGCCGTAATCCACCACCAGATCAAGCCCCGGCGCAACCGCCTTCAAGGCGGATTGTTCCTGCGGCCCGGCAAAAAGCGGGACGCTGATGCTGCCCGTCTCTCCCGGCGCAATGCGCTCGACCGGCAAGATCACCCCGGCTCTGAATAAATCGCGCTTATCTTTCGTCTGCCCAATCTTGCCCATGAAAAACTCCCGCAAGGTATCCCCTTGCGGCACCCAGGCCGCGACAAAATAATGCTGCACCATCGCCAGCCAGCCATCGCTGGCCTGCTTCACAAATTTGGCCTCGTCCTTGGCAATGTCGCCATAGGCGACTTTCTGGTACTTCCCGGTATCGGTATAGACCGCCGCGCCGGTAAAAGTGACGAGCAGGAAAGAATCCGTCCCCGGACTTTCGCCATCGCGCTGCAACTGAAAATAGGCATCCGGCGTCAAGGGCGTATCCCTGCCGTTTTCAATCTCCCAGCGCACGTCAATCAGATAAGAACCGCGCCGAAAGGTATACACCTTGGTGGCGCGAACGCCGCTCATTTCAGGCGCGGCAAGGCGAACTTCCAGCGTATCGGCGCCTTCCGCCAACTCGCGCGGCCCAGGCAAGGCCACCAGCAAGTCGGTGTGATTGGGAAGCCTGCCTTCCTTGCCGCCAATCAGGCCGCTCTGCGCGCTGTAATAATGGTCGTCGGAAAAAAGCGTGAAAGGTTCTTTCTCCCCGCCCTCGCTTTTATCCTTGCCATTCGCCGGATACGCCTTTAAACCAAGCCAGACCAGATCGCCGCCCCGAGTGGAAATTTCAGCGCGCACCAGATCGGTCGACACAAAAATGCTTTCCGCCGGTATCTCTTCAGGCAAATCGGTTATTCGCATATCCGGCTGCGGCTCCGTCGCGCCGCGCAAATTGCTCGCCGCTTGCGGAATCAATGCGTCATCCGCGCTCAGACGCGCCGCGACAGGCGAGTTATCGAAAAGAGCAGGAACAGGTGTAGCGGGCGCGGGCGGCTTTTGCGCCTGCGTCCAGGCATCCCAGAGCGAGAACAGGGAGAGCAAAAAAACGCCAAGCAGCATCAAACGACGGATATCCATGAACCACCTTCAATTCAAAACTTCAGAGAACGACAAAACATTGCCAAAACGCTCATTCGACCGGATCATACCCGCCCCGATTCCACGGGTGGCAACGACCAAGACGACGAAGCGCAAACCATATGCCTTGATACGCGCCGTATTTTCGCACCGCATCCCGCGCATATTCGGAACAAGTTGGATGAAAACGGCAATTGCGTCCCAGCCAAGGGCTGATGGCAAGGCTGTAGCCATGCAGCAGACCCAGAAGAATACGCGCTGCGCTCATGGCTTTTGCGGACGGGTAGCTTGCTGGCTGGCGGCCTTGGTCAGCAACTGCGAAATCTCCGCGACCAGTTCCTGCCGCATGGCGCGATCCGGCTTGGGTATCTTTGTAGCCAGCCTGAGCACCCAATCCCGAGATGGCAGCGATACGCGCATCTGTCTGAACGTCTCCCGCGCCACGCGCTTGATCGTGTTTCGCCCGACCGCCCGACGCATGAATTTCTTGCCGATGACCAGCCCAAGCCGCGCTTCTCCGGCTTCCGTTCTTTCCGCGCCATAGTGCAGCAGAAAACGGGCGCTTCGCAACGCCCGCTTGAAGCCGAACACAGCCGCATAGTCATCGGCCTGCAACATGCGGCAGGAACGGGGAAAAGACTGGGGGGCGGGATTCATTTCAGAACCTGCGAAAAAATCGCCATCCGCAAGACGACATTAGGTCAGGGCGCCAGACGATGCCGGCCTTTGGCGCGCCGCGCCGCGATCACCTTGCGACCGCCCTTGGTACGCATTCTGACCAGAAAACCATGCGTCCGCTTGCGACGCACGACTGAGGGTTGATAAGTACGTTTCATGGCACACTCCTTGTGGCACAAAATGTTAAATTATACACGGAAATCCCCTCGACAGGAATCGAACCTGTATTTAGCGCTTAGGAGGCACTCGTTCTATCCATTGAACTACGAGGAGGCAGAGTTCCTGCGGACAGGTATTGCGGATGGCAATTGTCCTTACGGACGGCGAAGCCTATCACAAATTACCGTAAAATCTCATATTTTTCTTTTTCGGGCGGCGCTGTTCGATGCTTTTTCCGAGTCGTTTTGATGTCATTGTAGTGGGGGGCGGCCATGCCGGGACGGAGGCCGCGCTTGCCGCTGCGCGCATGGGTTGTGCCACGCTGTTGCTCACGCACAATCTGGAGACGCTGGGCGCGATGAGCTGCAATCCTTCCGTGGGCGGGATAGGCAAGGGGCATCTGGTAAAAGAGGTTGACGCGCTGGGCGGGGCGATGGCGGCAGCGACGGATGAGGCGGGTATTCAGTTTCGGGTGCTCAATCGTTCCAAGGGACCTGCGGTACGAGCGACCCGCGCTCAGGTGGATCGCATCCTGTATCGGCGGGCGATTCGGCATCGTCTGGAAAATCAGGCCAATCTCACCCTTTTTGCCATGCCGGTTGAGGATATTGAAGTTACGGGCGGGCGAATTACCGGGGTCAAGGCGCAGTCGGACATCCGTTTTGAGGCGTCTGCCGTGGTGCTGACTGCCGGCACTTTTTTGAATGGTTTGATTCATGTGGGCTTGTCCAGCTACAGCGGCGGACGGATGGGGGATGCGGCCAGTCTGGCACTGGCGAATCGCTTGAAGGAATTGAAGCTGCCGCAGGGACGCCTCAAAACCGGCACGCCGCCCCGGCTGGATGGGCGAACCATTGATTTTTCCAGAATGGAAGCGCAGCACTCGGATACGCCATTGCCGGTTTTTTCCTTTCTGGGGGATGCGGCGCGGCATCCGGCGCAGCGTCCCTGTTGGGTGACGGCAACCAATGCCGAGACGCACGCCATCATCCGCGCCAATCTGGATCGCTCGCCGATGTATACCGGCGTGATCGAAGGGGTGGGGCCGCGCTACTGTCCTTCCATTGAGGATAAGGTGCATCGCTTTGCCAACCGGGAAAGCCACCATGTGTTTCTGGAACCCGAAGGGCTGGAGACGCATGAAATCTATCCGAACGGAATTTCCACGAGCCTGCCGTTCGATGCGCAGCTTTCTCTGGTGCGCTCCATCCGGGGACTGGAGCATTGCCATATCCTGCGACCGGGCTATGCCATTGAATACGATTTTTACGACCCTTCCGCGCTTTCGCCTTCACTGGAAACGCGGGCGATTGCCGGCCTCTTTTTTGCGGGGCAGATCAACGGGACGACCGGCTATGAAGAGGCGGCGGCGCAAGGCTTGCTGGCGGGCATGAATGCGGCCTTTTATACGCAGGGAAAACCCGCCTGGAATCCGCGCCGGGACGAAGCCTATCTGGGCGTCCTGGTGGATGACCTGATTACCCGTGGCATCTCCGAGCCTTACCGGATGTTTACCAGCCGCGCCGAATATCGCTTGCAGTTGCGCGAG
>JAISSL010000147.1 GCA_031273145.1 Zoogloeaceae bacterium
GCGGGTCGCCTGTTTATCCTGACAGGACTTACCCTGGTCATTGCGGTTATGATCGGTGCCTTTGGTCTTTGGGGGGTGTACATAACGGAAGAACACCTTGACAGCCTCTATACGCACGACGCACAGCCTATCGCCGAGATGGGCGCGATGAACGGCACACTGGGCAAGATTCTGGCCGACATGTTGCTGGCATGGCAGCACAATCCGACAAATCCGCTTTCTGTCCTCCATAATGACCATCCCGTTACGATGCACTATGAGCTTGCGGCCACCTGGCAAAACATTTTTGAAACGCACTGGGCGGCATACTTAGCCGCCCCATTGACCCCAGAAGAGCGGGAACTTGCCGAAGTGATTGATAAAAGTTACAAAGGCTTCATGGCAGAGGGGGTCGTGCCCTTTCAGGCGGCCATGAAGTCAGGCAATTTTTCGCCAGAGGTCATGGGCGGTCTCCTGGCAACGTTCCCCAAATATGCGGTTACGGCGGAAGTGACCCTGGCCAAGCTCATGGAACTGAGCATGAAGCAGGCCAAGCAGGATTACGAAGAGTCCAAGGCTTCCTATGAAAACACGCGCGTCGTGGTGATTGCGATCACACTGATAGGCATCCTGCTTGCGGTGTTCACTGCGCTTTCCATCGTTCGTTCCATCACGAAGCCGCTCTCCCGAATCCAGCATTCCATGCAGGAAATTGAGACAAGCGGCGACTTTACCCATCGTGTCGAGCTTGAAGGAACGGATGAAGTCGCGCAATGCGCGGCGAGCTTCAACAAACTCTTGGCCTCCTTGCAGGAAACCTTCAAGAATCTGGCCTCGGTGGTGGTTTCTCTGGATCAATCT
Organism: Zoogloeaceae bacterium; assembly: GCA_031273145.1. Lineage (GTDB taxonomy): Bacteria > Pseudomonadota > Gammaproteobacteria > Burkholderiales > Rhodocyclaceae > Azovibrio. Next base: position 841 of record JAISSL010000147.1, read on the forward strand.
TCCGGTCAGTTGCAGACTACTGCCGAGCAAACCACCGAAAACTCGCAGCTGGCCAGCGAATCCACGGCATCCATGGCCTCTGCGATAGAGGAGATGACGGCCAGCACCAAAACCGTGCAGGATAGCGCCCAGGAAACCAAAACGATTTCAAATAACAACAAGGAACTGGCCGCCAATGGCGGTACGATCATCCAGAAGACCGTTGAGGAAATGCAGGCGATGGCCGAAGTGGTGCGTCAGTCTTCGGGAACCATTGCTGAATTGAGCAAGCAGTCCGAGCAGATTACCAGCATCGTGCAGGTCATCAAGGACGTTGCTGACCAGACGAACCTTCTCGCCTTGAATGCTGCCATTGAGGCTGCCCGCGCCGGGGAACAGGGGCGCGGCTTTGCCGTGGTGGCGGATGAAGTGAGGAAACTCGCCGAACGGACGACGAGCGCAACGGGCGAAATCAGCGCCATGATTACTGCCATTCAGGAGAGTTCGCAGCAGGCGGTCAATGCGATGAAGCTCGCGGACGAGCGGGTGAATTCCGGCGTTGAGCTTGCCGCTCAGGCCAGCTCCTCCATTGCGGATATCAATGCTGCTTCGGGACAGGCAGAAGCGCGCGTCGCCGAAATTACAGACGCGCTTACCGGACAGGTTGAAGCCAGCCAGCATATTTCCCAGCAGGTCGAACGCGCCGCGCAGGCGGCGGAAGAAAACAGCGCCGCCGCTGCCAATGTTTCGGAAACCGCGACTCATATCGCCACGCTGGCGCACTCTGCCCGCGAGGCAATGGCGCGGTTCAAGGTTTAGCGGGCAATCAAAAAGGTTGCTCTGCCGCGTCCGGGATAAAACCCGGACGCGGTTTTTGCTTTTTTGAGCGTTTTGCCCACTCCAACGATCCAAATTCTGTTTCGCCGTACAATCTTCTTTCTGCTATCATGTAGCTTTCATAATCAGGCAGTCCCACGCAAATGGCAACCCATAAAGTAAAACCTCAACGAGAAAAACGCGCCCCCCGGCTCAAGTGGGAAGCGCACGAGGAGACGCTTCTCAGAGAGCTATACCGTTCTACCAAAGTTGATGCTCTTGCTGCTCGCCTGGGGAGAACTCCCAACGCAATCATCATACACGCCAGTGTCCTTGGCCTTACGCATAGGCACGTCAAGAAAAAGGTCAACTGGACTGAAGAAGACATCCGCTTTCTGGTCGAAAACTACCGTTCCATGAAGAAGACCGATATTTGCGCTCATCTGGGGATGAGCCACGGCACCATCTACCCCAAGGCAATCGAACTTGGCCTGATTGAGAAAAGATACATCGGCGGACTGGTAAGTTGCTCCGCGACACTGGATCAGGAAAGCGTCTTCTTCGCTACACAACTCGGAAACGGCAATTTCAGCAAGGGGCTTCGCATCGCAGTGAAATACGCGGCAGCCGCGCACGGCCTTACCGCGCCCAACCAAGAACCCAACGCAGAAAATTAAGCGCATTTGCCTGTCCCGACAGGTCATTATTCCGCGCGTCCAGCGCGGACAGCCTTGTTGCCGCCCATGTCATGCGGCAAGAGCTGCTTTAGGAAATTTAAAGCATTACTTTAAGTATTAACTATAACATATTGATTTTTATGGATTTACAGACTCGCAATCTCTGACGCGCTCTCGAACAGCGCCAGGGTCTTGGTCGCTTCTTCCGGGTCAAGGCGATTCAGGGCAAAGCCCACATGCACGATGACATAATCGCCAATCTGGATGTCTTCCACCAGGGCAAGGGAGATTTTTTTCTGCGCGCCTGAAAGTTCGACCAGGGCTTGATCGTCGGGAAAAAGTTCAATGACGCGGGCAGGGATAGCAAGGCACATGGGAATTTTTCTCTATGGCATGTAACTGCGACACCACTCATTTACATGCCAAGGGCGCGTTGCGTTACCGGTCCGGCAATACCGTCGGCATCTATTGAATTGGCTTTCTGGAAGGCTTTGACCGCTTCTTCAAGTTCCGCATTGTATTCGCCGGTTATTTTGCCTTTGTAGAACCCTTTGGCGGCAAGCGTTTTTTGCAGCTTTTCGACCATAAAGTCCTTGTCGCCCTTCTGGAGCATGATGCCCTGTTGTTTGCCTTGGGAACTCTGGTACTGAGAGTTTTTCGCGGCTTTGGACATGCTTTGTTGCGCTGATTTATTCCGACTGGCGGCATCCAGATTGCGCTCATCCTCGTCCATGGCCGCGAGTTTGTTGGCAATGGCCTTGTTTTCCGAGGCGCGAGGGGCGAGTTGCGCTTTACTGGCGTTCAGGATTTTCCGGGCTTCTTCCTTTTTGCCCTGTTCAAGAGCGGTCATGGCGGCTACGTGCGACTCTTCGGCTTCCAGCAACAACCCTTCTTCTTCCACGATCCTGATGCTTTTTTCAGCCTTGGCGTTGGCCGCCTTGCGCGCCTGTTCATCCGCTTCCACCGCCAGAGCCAAGGGCAGGCTCACCTTTTGCGGCTTGCCATCCGCGATATTCGTATAGGCGAGATCCAAAACGCCCAGATTCTGCTTTTTCGTTCCGGCTTCTGGCGTTACGGTTAAGCGCAGCATCACCTGACGTTTTTCCCCGGAATAGAAATCGCTCATTTCAATGCGCTGGGATGCGCCGCTATCTTTCTGGATGTTGTAGCCGAAAATCTTTACGTCGCGCACCGCGCCGGTAGGGGCAAACAAGGCCGACAGATCGCGGGTACAGGTGTCGGTCGCCAGCGCCAGTTCCTGACGGAACACCGCAGGCAGGTCTTCGGAATCCTTCACATAATAGTATTGCCCGCCGCCGCGTTGCGCCAGAAGCTGCATCAGGGTTTCGTCGTAATCGAGGCCAAGCCCGATGGCGGAAACGCTGATGCTCTCTTTACGCGCCTTCGCGCCAATGGCGGCTACCTGTTCACTTCCGGTAACGCCAACATTGGCAAGCCCGTCGGAGAGGAGAATCACGCGGCGCACCTGTTCGCTTTTGTCTCCGCGCAGTTGCTTGATGCCTGCCTCAAGTCCGCCGGATAAAAAGGTTCTGCTACCCGAGCTAATACCATCCAGTAGGCGAAGGATTTTATTCTTGTCCCGCAGGGGCGAGAGGGGATGCAGTTCCTCTACCTCATCGTCGTAGATTACCAGACCGAAGCGGTCGTTTTCATTCAGAGCCTGCACCAGAGTTTTACCCGCCCGAATGGCATAGTTGAGTTTTTTGGCCTCCTCCATAGAGCCGGAGCGGTCAATGACCAGACTGACCGAGACGGGAGGACGGGTTTGTTTCTGCGGCGCTGGCGGCGCTTCGATAGTGACCAGGATGTTGAGGGTCACAGCCGTTCCCGGCGCGACCGCTGCGGCACTGTAGGCGCCTTCAACTTTCAGGGGAACTTCTGCGGCAACCAGGGAACGCCCCGGAAACAGCAGCATCATGCCCAGAAGGCATAGGATATATCCGCATTGACGCAGTAGAGGCAACATGCTGAACTCCAGGGAAATAAGGCGTAACAGAAAACAGCAGTATACATTACTTTGCAAGTTCCCGCGCAATCCAAGCCTGTCCCAGAGCCAACCCGCCATCGCCGGGCGGGACGGCTTGCGGCAGAAGCGGCCTCAATCCAGCCCGTTCAAGGTGGACAACCATCTGGCGGGAGAGAAGGGCATTTTGCAGGCATCCGCCGGCAAGGGCAATTTCTTCAATCTTCTCCGCTTTTGCCTGGGCAATTGCCCAGTCGGACAAGGCAAGGGCAAGCACCTGATGAAAACGCGCCGCCCCTTCTGCCGGATTGTTTTCTTCGACCAGAGAGAGTAGAAGCGGGGAGAGGTCAAGCGCGTCGTTTTCCACGCGATAAAGCGGTTCCGGCGGCGAACAGGGCAGGGGAGTCGCAAGGCTCTCCAGTAACATTGCGGCTTCGGCCTCAAAACGGTTGTGGCTCGCTATGCCTAGAAGCGCCGCCGCAGCATCAAAGAGGCGTCCCAGGCTGGTCGTTTGCGGGACGTTGATGCCTTTTTCCAGCATGAGCATGAGCGGCGCAGCATTCTGGTCGGGGAAGCGGCGTTTTAGCCAGCTTGCAATGCGCCCTTTTTCGCCACTCTGATACAGCAGGGCAACTGCCATCCGCCAGGGTTCGCGCGCCGCCATCTCGCCGCCTGGCAAGGGCAGGGGAGAGAGATGCCCCAAACGGCGACAGGATGCGCCCTCAACCCGCAAGAGTTCGCCGCCCCAGAGCGTGCCATCCGTGCCCAATCCAAAGCCATCCAGCGCCAGACCGAGCACCGGACGGGCAGGCGGGATTTGGTGTTCCGCGCAGACGGCGGCAATATGGGCATGATGGTGGGCAATGGGAAAGGCCGGAATGGCGAGTTTTTCCGCCAGTTCAAGCGCCAGCCGGGTGGAAGGAAAATCGGGATGAAGATCGTGCGCGATGGCGGCAGGCTTGATGGCGAAGGTCTGGCAGAGGTGCGCTAGAGTACGTTCGAGAAAACGAATCGTGGCGGCATTATCCAGACTGCCAATGTGCTGCGACAAAAACGCTTCGCGCCCGCGCGTTAAGCAAACCGTGTTTTTGAGGTATCCGCCCAAAGCCAATACATCCAATACATCCGGGGCGCTATCCGACAAAGAATCCGACAGAAAAATGGCTTTGGGCGTGTATCCACGCGCGCGGCGAATAAAAATCGGCGGGGCGGATTCTGCAAGCATCGGCAGAAGCAGGCTATCGTCTACGGGCGTGACGATTTCGCGCCGATGCAGCCAGAAGGCATCCGCAACCCCGGCGAGTTTTTCTATCGCCGCCTCATCACGATACAAAACGGGTTCGCCGCCCGGATTGGCGCTAGTCATGATGAGCAAGGTTGCTTGCGCTTCCTCTAGCCACTTCATGCCTTCCGGCTTTCCGGCGGCGGCATGGAACAACAGCCAGTGCATCGGCGTTGCCGGGAGCATGACGCCCAGTCTGTCTAATCCCGGCGCAACGCCATTGAGCGGGGAGGGCGCTACCTGCTTGCGCGGCAAAAGCAGAATAGGGCGCGCTTCGGATTCCAAGAGATGCGCGGCGGGTTCATCGAATTCGACCCACTGCGCGAGACTGGCGCGATTGGCTGCCATGAGCGCAAAGGGCTTGGCGTCGCGCAATTTTCTCTGCCGCAAGGTTGCGACGGCATCAAAGTTGGTGGCGTCACAGACGAGATGAAAGCCGCCCAAGCCCTTGATGGCGATAATCTCTCCAGCCTCAATTCGCGCCCATGCGCCGGATGCCGGGTCTTCATCCAGTCGTTCCCCCTTGCTATCCAGCAGAAAATGCTCCGGGCCGCAACGGGGACAGGCCGTTGCCTCGGCATGAAAACGCCGGTCGGCGGGATTGCCATATTCGCTAGCGCAGTCGGGACAAAGCGGGTAGGGCGCAAGGGTGGTCGCTTCCCGGCAATACGGAAGATGCCGGGTTACGCTGTAGCGGGGGCCGCAACGGGTGCAGGCAATGAGCGGATAGCGGTAACGGGGACTGGCGGGGTTGAACAGTTCGGCAAGGCAATCGGGGCAAATGCCCAAATCGGGACCGATGGTGATGCTCGTCCCTTCGGTAGCTTCTTCTGTCGCAAGGATGGCAAAATCCTTTGCGCCAAGCGACGGGGCAGGGGAGTGGGTCATCCGGTCAATCCGGGATAGAAGGGGCGCTTTTTGCGGCAGACGCGCCAAAAATTCTTCCAGCTTTGCCGGTTCACCTTCCAGATGAATTTCCACTCCGGCGGCTACATTTTTGACCCAGCCGCAGAGTTTATATTCGTTTGCCAGATGCCAGACAAAAGGCCGAAACCCAACGCCCTGGACAAGGCCGGAAATCAGAACGCGGCAGGCAGATGAGGGTTTAGAGCGTTTTTGCTTCATGCGCGTACTTTTGCGCTTCCCATCTCGTCATTCCCGCGTAGGCGGGAATCCAGCAAGAATAGTGACGTTGAGTTTTCGCATGAAGGGAGTGATATACCCCTGTGCCATGTCGGTTTGAAAATACTGGATTCCCGCCTACGCGGGAATGACGGGGGGAGGATGCAGAATGACTTTGCATGGTCTTCCCCTTCAGTTTTTCGTCAGTGTTCGTATTGTCATTTCAAAATCGCCTGACTGTTTGGCAAAGACCTCAATGCCTGATTCAATGTGTCCCAGCTTTACCAGTCCGGTCGAATAGCCGAAATCACGGTAAAAAACATTCAGATTCCCCCACGGCGTGTAAGTCGTTATGTCTCCAACTTTCGGGGCATACCCGGCGGGCGCATGGTTGGTTGCCAATTTCCTTGGCAAATCGCTGATTTTTTCGGTACGGTTGTAGTCCTTCATCTTGAACGTGAGCGGCAGCAGGGACGCAAAATCACGGGCGGCTTCGCTATCTTCCAAGATAGCGACGACTTTTTTGTCGCCAACAACGATTTCAATTTTCATATTCTCTGCCTTGTCCGCCGCATGAGCCATCTGGCAGCACATTACTACTGCCGCCATGATAATTTTTAGGCCGTGATGATACATGGTTTTCTCCTTTAGAGCAATTCATGGCTGAATCAGGAACTCTTCAACTGCGCGAGCATGGTTTCCAGTTCCTGAATGCGGGTTGTCTTGATTTCCTTCAACTGGTCGGAGAGCCAGGCAAGCCATGCGTCGAA
>JAISSL010000183.1 GCA_031273145.1 Zoogloeaceae bacterium
GCGCTTCGCGCAGTTGCCAGTCCCGGTTGTCTTTCACGTCATACCGGTCTGCGTATTCGGCATCTGATAGCTTTGTATCGCGCATGGCGGTTATTCGCGCCAGCAGCGTGTCCCGATCAAAAGCAATCGCAAACTTATCTCGTGATGTCACAAACCCACTCACATTGGTTGGCATGGCCTCCGTGATTTTCCAGCCCTGCTCGTATTCATCACGCAACGCGCCATCTACCGGCACGAAAAGGTAAGCGGGGTTTTGCGGCGCAAGCTCCTGCCACGCGGTACTTTCCACCGATTCCGAGTTCAGATACTCATATTTCGTCTCGCGCGTTCCATACAGGTCGGCGTGAAAAACGCGGGCGCGATGGTTTTCAGCGCGGCTCGTTTTTTTCCGACGCACGAACAGGCCAATGGCAACGCCCTGCTGAATATCAAACACATTTTCATCCTTACCGCCGTCTGGCGCTTTCTCCTGCTTCTTGCTGTTACCATGCAAATCCAGCACATAAATTTCATCAAAGCTCCGCAGCAGAGATTCCCGCATCCCGCGAAACGTGGGGTTGTCCAGATAGCCGTGATTGGTGACAAAGCCCAAAATTCCTTCGCCAGTCTGCTCAATGCGCCACTGCGCGAACCGGATGAATTTGACGTAATCATCGTTTAGCCACTTGGGATTGCGCTCGCCCAGTGACGCGCCGTCGCACTCAAAATAATTTTCGGTCTTTTGACCGCCGTCCATACCGCGCAGCAAGTCCGCAATCCATTTCCCCTTGTTCGCCGAATGCCCCGAATAGGGCGGATTGCCAAGCACCACCATCACCGGAGCTTCTCGCTTGATACGCGAAGCCGCATTTGCCTCGTCTGCAAGCCATTGCCCAAAGGATAACTGGGCGTCCAGTCCATGCGCTTTTTCCAGAGAATTGGTCAGAAAAACACCAAGGCGTTGGTTTCCAGACAGGTCGTAGCCGCTATCCGCAAGTTCCAGACCCAGCTTCAAGTGTGCCACGGCATAGGGCGCCATCAGCAACTCGAACCCAAACAAACGCGGCAAAAGATGAGTTCCCACATAACCAGACCACGCGCCTTCATTACCCTTGAAATAGGCACGAATCCTGGCTATGACGGCATACAGGAATGTTCCTGTGCCGGTTGCGGGGTCAAGAATTTGTAGTTTATGCACCTCTGATGCTTCTGCTTGCCCTTGCGCGTTCGAGGCTGGAATCCTGATTTTGTCCGCAGTTGCCAGTCCACGCGGCATATTGAACCTGCTCTTCAACAATTCATCAATGCTTCGCACAATGTAGCCGACCACAGGTTCCGGCGTGTAATACACGCCTCTCAATTCACGCATCTGAGGATCGTAAGCCTCAAGGAAGGTCTCATAAAAGTGCACCACCGGGTCTTCCCGACGCGACTTCAGTCCAAAGTCTTTCAAGACTGCTGTCATATCCGCGCAGGCGAGTAGTTCCGCAAGCTGGTCAACCACCCAGGCAACGCGCTCATCCAGATTAGGTCTGGCTATGGTATAGAACATATCGCGCAAGAATGGATTGGTATTCGGGAGATAACTACTGGCTAACAGGCGTGTAAACGCCTTTTCTGGCGCGTTGCAACGCGCGGCAAACAGGCCATACGCAAGCGTTTGAGCATACATGTCGGCAAACTGTGGCGGCGTCATTGTGTCCAGCAATGTTTTCTGGAAAGCATCCATGTGACCATGAATTTCTCCCTTGTTGTCCTTGTCTGCCAGGATTCTTTCAATCACCGCACGCGCCAGCTTCGCTTGCTTTGCCATGCGACTCGCTAAATCATCTGCCTTAGCAATAGGGATCGGCTGGGCTTGTAGAAACTGAATCAACAGTTCTTCAACTTCAGACGCCTTATCCATGCCTTGTTTGATATGCCCATCACGCGGCAGACTGGCCTTGAGACGCATTTCGCCATCCACATACCAACGAAAATCGAAATAATCCGTCAGTATCAGATTGGGCAACGCCTGCCGGTAACGCTGGAGTTGCTCACTGCTTTCTTCACGGGCAATGTCTACCCCCACATCTTTGGTTTCCACATACCCCAAGGGGATCGTGCCACGAGAAACGATGATGTCGGGCGCGCCACAATCTCTTCGCTTAGGCTCGTTGGTCACGACTAATCCTTGGCCGCCAAGCTCTTTCAGCAGAGCCTCAAGCGCTGAACGGTGCGTGTGTTCCGTCGCATTGTTCAGGGCAATTTTCCTTTCCAGGGATTCCAGGTAGGCTTCAAAAGGGTTTGCTTTTTTGTTAGTCATAAATCACTTTCCGGTTTTCCGGTTCTGGTTTTCCGGCTTGGGACGCCACAGAACCAGGAGTTTGCCGATATGTTGTACCGGCGCAGCATCAAGGGTTTCGCAGAGGGTGGCGAGGCAGGTTTCCCGCGCCTTTCGGTCATCGTCAAAGACGCGAATCTTGATGAGTTCATGCGCGGCAAGGCTGGTCTCAATTTCTTTCAGGACGGAATCCGATAACCCATTTCGGGCGATAAACACGACCGGCTTCAAGGGATGCGCCTGGGCGCGCAGGGCGCGGCGTTGTTCGGAAGTGAGCGTCAACATAGGTGTTTCCCGCAACAGAGGGTATCAGCTAAAGATTTCGGACAGGAGATGAAAAAGTCCCATCGCCATGAGCGCCGAAGCGGGGACGGTAATGACCCAGGCGGCGATGATCTTTTGCAGTTGCGAGCGTTTGACGAGTTCGCGGCGATAAAACTTTTTCATGCCTTTTCGTTCTGGCTTGGAGAAGTTGGCGGGGTCCTGTTTCAGCCGGGATTGCAGTTTCAGTTCTTTCAACATCGTTCCCTTTTGGGTCAGCGGGGCAGCCTTGAACGAGGTGAGAAAGGCATTGACGGCCGCCAGATTGTCCTGGGAATGGTGAGCGCGAATTTCATCTTCCATGCGGGCATAATTCGCTTTCAGGTATTCGCGTAAAAAACCGACGCCAAACACGCCGCCCACGGCAATATGG
>JAISSL010000199.1 GCA_031273145.1 Zoogloeaceae bacterium
AGCGCACGCGCTCATCAGCACGCAGGCCGCAATGATGGCTGAGAACGGAGAACGGAGAACGGAGAACGGAGAACGGAGAACGGAGAACGGAGAACGGAGAACGGAGAACGGAGAACGGAGAACGGAGAACGGAGAACGGAGAACATTATAACAATTCCTGATGAAAAGAGGATGAATGGCATGTATTTTGATACCAAACTTCCCGCTTGGCAAGACATCGTGGCATCAATTTTGTAACAGGACTGAACCGACCGTTCATCCGCGCCTGCGCCCCTTGTGATTCTCTCACTCCCGTTATTCCCGCAAAGGCGGGAATCCAGTACGGACGGGCGGTAGATTGCCGCCCCTACAGACAAATTCAACGACACCACGCATTGAAAGAGGTGCCGCGCATTGAACAACTTGTAGGGGACGCAACCTCTGTCCCGCCACAGGTCTTGCAGAAGGCAAGGCGACAAGCGCAAAAGCGTACTCGCCTGAATCGAACCCGCTCTAAACCGGCATTGCCGTCCGCAAGACAGACAATTTACGCGCCTGCTTCTTCCGCAACGGGCACGACCTCCGCTTTTTCTGCCGCTGGCGGACGATCCAGCAACTCGACATAAGCCATCGGCGCATTGTCACCCACCCGAAAGCCACATTTCAGGATGCGGAGATAGCCGCCCAGACGGTTCGCATAGCGCGGTCCCAGCACGTCAAAAATCTTGACGACCACATCGCGGTCGCGCAGGCGATCAAACGCCAAACGCCGGTTGGCAAGGTTGGGCTTCTTGCCCAAGGTAATCAGAGGTTCCACGACACGACGTAACTCCTTTGCCTTGGGCAAAGTCGTCCGAATGACCTCATGTTTCAAAAGCGAAACGGACATATTACGCAGCATCGCCAAACGATGGCTGCTCGTGCGATTCAGCTTTCTCAAACCTAAACGGTGACGCATGGTTAATTCCTTTCGTTATACAGGCGTCCCTCAACGGGGTACTGCAAAAAAACTAGAGCCGATGATCCATTCCAACAGGCGGCCAGTTATCCAGCTTCATGCCAAGGGTCAAGCCCCGCTTGGCAAGCACTTCCTTGATTTCGGTCAGCGATTTCTTGCCCAGATTCGGGGTCTTCAAAAGTTCATTCTCGGTGCGCTGGATCAGATCGCCGATGTAGTGAAGGCTCTCCGCCTTCAGACAGTTCGCCGAACGTACCGTCAATTCAAGGTCATCCACCGAACAGAGAAGCAACGGATCAACCTGCGCCGGCTTGGCAGCCTCCACCACCGGCAGGGTGCCTTCCAGTTCGGCAAAGACTTCCAGTTGGCTTACCAGAATACGAGCCGCTGCGCGAATGGCCTCTTCCGGCTGGATGACGCCATTCGTCTCAATCTCGACAATCAGCTTGTCCAGGTCAGTGCGCTGTTCTACCCGCGCAGACTCAACCGAGTACGCCACCCGCTTGACCGGGGAAAACGAAGCATCCAGCACCAGCTTCCCGATATGCTTGTTGTCGTTCAGATTCCGCATATTGCCGGGCACATAGCCGCGTCCCTTTTCCACGCGAATTTCCATGGAAAGTTTGCCGCTCGCCTGCAAATGCGCGATGACATGTTCCGGGTTGATGATTTCCACGTCGTGCGGCAATTCAATGTCGCCCGCGCGAATCTCGCCCTTACCTTCCTTCGTCAGCGCCAGGGTCACGTCGTTGCGGTTATGCAGCTTGAACACCACGCCTTTCAGGTTCAGGAGAATATCCACCACGTCTTCTTCCACGCCATCCAGCGCGGAATATTCATGCAAGACCCCATCAATGGAAACATGGGTCGGCGCATAACCATCCATGGAAGAAAGCAGAATGCGGCGCAAGGCATTACCCAGGGTGTGCCCGAAGCCCCGCTCAAACGGCTCCATCACAACCTTGGCTTCCACCGGGGAGAGGCTTTGCACATCAATGATGCGCGGTTTCAAAAGAGCATTGCTTTGCATGAGTTATCCTTTTTTCCTTGTCGCCGAAATGACTTACTTGGAATAGAGTTCGATGACCAGACCTTCATTCAGGGTCGGAGAGAGTTCGGCGCGCATCGGCATGGCCTTGAACGTGCCCTTTCCTTCCTTGATGTCGACCGCAATCCATTCCGGGAAACCGCGTGATTCAGCCGCTTGCAGCGCCGCTTTTACCCGCAGGTGGCCGCGCGCGACCTCGGTTAAGGCAACAACGTCACCCGGACGGACGGTATAGGAAGGAATGTTGACGCGCTTGCCATTGACCAGCACGCCATTGTGCCGCACCACCTGCCGGGCTTCGGTGCGGGAAGCGCCAAAGCCCATGCGATAGGCTACCGAATCCAGCCGCGCTTCCAGGAGTTGCAGCAGGTTTTCGCCTGTCTGGCCTTTGCGCCGTTCGGCTTCCTTGAAAGTCCGGCGGAACTGGCCTTCCAGCACGCCATAGACCCGGCGGATTTTTTGTTTTGCGCGCAGATGCACGCCATAATCAGACAGGCGCGCGCCGGATTTCTGACCGTGCTGACCGGGCGGATAGTCGCGGGCAGTATTGTCCTGACGATCAGATGAATGCTCAAAAGCGCATTTACTGGAAAAACACTTTTCCCCCTTGAGGAACAGCTTTTCCCTTTCACGGCGGCACTGACGGCATTTGGGTTCGAGATTACGAGCCACGTTCTACTCCTTAGATACGCCGCCGCTTGGGCGGACGACAACCATTGTGCGGAACCGGGGTCACGTCGGAAATGCCGGAAATTTTCATTCCCAGGGCATTCAAGGCGCGTACCGAAGATTCCCGACCGGGACCAGGCCCCTTGATGCGGACTTCCAGATTCTTGACGCCGAATTCCAGCGCCGCCTTGCCAGCGGACTCCGCCGCGACCTGAGCGGCAAAGGGCGTCGACTTGCGCGACCCCTTGAACCCGGCACCACCGGAAGTCGCCCAGGAAAGCGTATTGCCCTGGCGATCGGTAATGGTAATGATGGTGTTGTTGAAAGAAGCATGAATGTGGGCAATGCCTTCTGCCACATTCTTTTTGACTTTCTTTCGGACTTTTTGCGCGGTTTTAGCCATGTTTCATCCTTACTTCTTCTTGCCCGCGATGGCCTTGCGCGGCCCCTTGCGGGTGCGGGCATTGGTACGGGTGCGCTGACCACGGCAGGGCAAGCCCTTCCTGTGGCGCAAACCACGATAACAACCAAGATCCATCAAACGCTTGACGCTCATGGTGACTTCGCGTCGCAAATCGCCTTCGACGGCAAACTTGCCCACTTCGTCGCGCAACTTTTCCATGTCGGCGTCCGACAAATCCTTGACTTTTCTGGAACGAACCACGCCAGCCGCGTCGCAGATTTTCTGCGCGCGCGAACGACCAATGCCATAAATGGCAGTCAACGCGATTTCCGCGTGCTGGTGATTCGGAATGTTTACCCCTGCGATACGGGCCATTGCTTCACTCCAACGATACCAAAATTGAACAAAGGGATGACAACACGTCAACCCTGACGTTGCTTGTGGCGCGGATCCTTGCAGATGACGCGCACCACGCCTTTACGGCGGATTACCTTGCAATTGCGGCAAATCCGCTTGACCGAAGGCAATACTTTCATTTTTCAACTCCTAAATCAATCAGAAAGTTGGGGAAGCAGCCGACTTCCCGTCCCTTCCAGGGGTTTTGCGTAGAGAAATTCATTTTGTCCGAAAGGTGATGCGTCCCCGCGACAGGTCGTAGGGCGTCATCTCCACCGTTACCTTGTCGCCAGGCAAAATCTTGATGTAGTGCATCCGCATCTTTCCAGAAATCGTGGCATGAATCTCATGCCCATTATCAAGCCTGACCCTGAAGGTCGCGCTGGGGAGGTTCTCCAAGACCTCACCCTGCATTTCGATGGATTCTTCTTTCGCCATCTCGTTACCGCGCGGGCGAGCTACCGCCCTTTAAATTTACTTTCTTCCTGAGCAGACCTTCATACTGGTGGCTCATCACGTAGGCTTGCACCTGCTGCATGAAATCCATCGTCACCACCACGATGATGAGAAGCGAGGTTCCGCCAAAATAGAAGGGAACATTCCACTCCAGAATCAAAAACTCAGGCAACAGGCAGACCAGGGTGATGTAAATGGCGCCCATCATGGTAAGCCGGACCAGAACCTTGTCAATATACCGCGCCGTCTGCTCGCCGGGGCGAATGCCGGGAATGACCCCGCCGCTCTTTTTCAGGTTTTCCGCCGTCTCCCTGGAGTTGAAAACCAGCGCGGTATAGAAGAAACAGAAGAAAACGATTGCGGAAGCATACAACAGCACATAGGGCGGTTGTCCCGGCGAGAGGGTCGCGGCAATGTCTTTCAACCAGCGCATGGATTCGCCAGAGCCGAACCAGTTTGCCGCCGTCGCCGGAAACAGGATGATGCTGGAAGCGAAAATCGGCGGAATGACCCCGGACATGTTGAGTTTCAGGAACAGGGGAGAGGACGTACCACCGTAAATCTTGTTGCCCTGCTGTCGCTTCATGTAATTGACCGGAATCTTGCGGATGCCGCGCTCGACAAACACCACCAGCGCCGTCACGGCGGCTACCAAGAGACAGATAAAGATTGCGGTCAGGGGACCCATGTTGCCCTTATTGACCAATTCCAGCAGACCGGCGATGGCGGTGGGCAAGCCCGCCGCAATCCCCGCAAAGATGATGATGGAAATGCCATTGCCCAAACCGCGCTCGGTAATCTGCTCGCCCAGCCACATCAGGAACATGGTGCCCGTGGTTAGCGTCAGCACGGTGGTCAGCCGGAACAGCAAGCCGGGAGCATAGACCAGCCCGGATTGGGCAGATTCCAGCGCAATGGCAATCCCGAACGACTGGGCGCAGGCCAGAAACACCGTGCCATAGCGGGTGTATTCGGTAATCTTGCGCCGCCCGGATTCGCCTTCCTTTCGCAAGGCTTCCAGGTGCGGCACCGCATAGGTCATCAACTGCATGATGATGGACGCGGAAATATAGGGCATGATCCCCAGCGCAAAGATGGTAAACCGTTGCAATGCGCCGCCAGAAAACATGTTTAGCATCCCCATGATGCCGCCCTGCTGCGACTGGAACAGTTCCGCAAGCTGAACCGGATTGATGCCGGGCACGGGAATGTGCGCGCCGATGCGAAACACCACCATCGCGCCGAGCAGGAACATCAAACGACGACGCAAGTCGCCGAACTTCCCGCTGGAAGCCTGACCCATCAGACCCGAAGCATTCTTTACCGGATTCGCCATTTTCCTCTTCTCTGCCAAAGCCTATTCCGCCGCCACGCTGCCGCCAGCCGCTAGAATCGCGGCCTTTGCGCCCTTGCTTGTCGCAATCCCTTTCAGGATGACCTTGCGGGTAATTTCCCCGGAAAGAATTACCTTGGCGTTTACAATATCCTGTCCGATGAGACCCGCCTGCTTCAAGGCAAGCAGATCAATTTCTTCAACCGGCAGCGCATTCAGCGCGGAAAGACGCACTTCCGCGTCAAGCGCCTTGCTCAACGAGACAAAGCCGCGCTTGGGCAAGCGCCGATAGATCGGCATTTGCCCGCCTTCAAAACCTACCTTGTGAAAGCCGCCGGCACGGGATTTTTGTCCCTTGTGGCCGCGCCCGCAGGTCTTGCCAAGGCCGGAACCGATGCCGCGCCCAACCCGTTTGGCAGGCCGCTTTGCGCCTTCGCCGGGCTTGATGGTATTCAAACGCATGGTCATTCCTCGCATTTCAGAAGATAAGCCACCTTGCGAATCATGCCGCGAATTTCGGGCGTATCCGCCAGGGTTACCGTATGGTTGAGACGACGCAACCCCAGGCCGCGCACCGTGGCGCGGTGGGATTCCTTGGTTCCGATGATGCTTTTGACCAGCGTCACCTTGAGAGATTTTTCAGCCATCTCTTCGCTCCTCAGGCCAGTATTTCTTCGACCCGCTTGCCGCGCTTGGCGGCAATTTCAGCAGGCGTATTCATGCGCGCAAGGCCATTTAAGGTAGCGCGCACGATGTTGTAGGGATTGGTCGAGCCATGTGCCTTGGCTACCACGTTCGTTATGCCGACCACTTCAAAAACGGCGCGCATGGCGCCCCCCGCAATGATGCCGGTACCATCCGGCGCGGGCTGAATCATGACCTCGGTCGCGCCATGCTTGCCCATCACCGTGTGGTGCAGGGTGCCGGACTTCAGGCTCACCTTGAACATCTTGCGACGGGCTTCTTCCATGGCTTTCTGCACGGCAACCGGAACTTCACGGGACTTGCCTTTGCCCATGCCGACCCGGCCATCGCCATCGCCCACCACGGTAAGCGCCGCAAAGCCCAGAATCCGTCCGCCCTTTACCACCTTGGTAACGCGATTTACGGAGACCATTTTTTCCCGAAGGCCATCGCCCTGTTCTTCGGCTTGCTGTACTTTCTTGTTGCTCGATTTAGCCATTTTTTCCTCGCGCCTTTAGAACTTCAACCCGTTTTCACGGGCGGCCTCGGCCAGCGCCTTGACGCGGCCATGATATTGAAAGCCGGAACGGTCAAACGCCACGGTCTCGATGCCTGCCGCTTTCGCCCGTTCGGCAATCCGTTTGCCGACGACGGAAGCCGCCGCCTGGTTGCCGCCGTTCGGCACGTCTTTTCTGATGTCCGCTTCCAGCGTGGAAGCCGCCGCCAGCACCTTGCCGCCACAGGCACTGATGACCTGCGCGTAGATGTGGCTGTTCGTGCGGTTGACCGATAGACGAATCGCCTTCTGCTCGGCAATCCTGGCTCTGGTTTTCGCGGCGCGGCGCAAACGCGCCTGTTTCTTGTCTGGCATAGGTCTTCCTTACTTCTTCTTCGTTTCCTTGAGGACAACGACTTCATCGGCATAACGCACGCCCTTGCCCTTGTAGGGTTCAGGACTGCGATACGCGCGAATCTCGGCGGCCACCTGGCCTACCTGCTGCTTGTCCACGCCCTTGATGAGAATTTCGGTATTGTTTGGCGGAGGTGGCGTCTCAACCTTCACCCCGGCTGGCATCTTGTGCACGACCGGATGCGAGAAGCCCAAGGTCAGATTGAGCGAATCGCCCTGTGCCTGGGCGCGATAGCCCACGCCTACCAAGGTCAGTTTTTTCTCAAAGCCCCTGGAGACGCCAATTATCATGTTGTTCAGATTGGCGCGCATCGTTCCCCACAGGGCAGGGCCGTTTTCCACGCCTTCGACACGCTCGCAACGCACGCTTTTGCCTTCGACCACGACGGAGACCGCCGGGTTCGCCGCCATTTTCAGCGTGCCCAAAGGCCCCTTGACGTTGATTTCCCGCGCGTCCGCCCGGACTTCAACGCCGGCGGGCAGGGGAATCGGGTTTTTACCAACTCTCGACATATTCCCTCCCGTCAAGCAACCAGACAGAGCACTTCACCCCCCACACGGGAAGCGCGCGCGCTGCGATCAGTCATCACGCCCTTGGGCGTCGACACAATGGCAATCCCCAAGCCGTTCATGACACGGGGAATGTCCTCAAAACCTTTGTAAATCCGCAAGCCCGGCTTGGATACCCGCTCAATCCGCTCAATGACCGGACGCCCGGCATAGTATTTGAGCGCAATTTCAAGGGTTGCCTTGTTGCCCGGAAGCGGCTTGACCGCAAAATCCTCGACATAGCCTTCTGCCTTCAGCACGGCGGCAATCGCCGCCTTCAGCTTGGAAGCGGGCATGGACACAGCGGTTTTTTCCGCCATCTGGGCGTTGCGGATGCGGGTCAGCATGTCCGCGATCGGATCGCTCATTGCCATCTCTCAATCCTCCCTGGCTTACCAACTGGCCTTGACAATCCCCGGAATCTGACCCGCAAAGGCCATCTCCCGGATTTTGTTGCGGCACATGCCGAATTTACGAAACACGCCACGGGGACGCCCGGTAATCTGGCAGCGATTGCGCAGACGCGAAGGACTCGCGTTGCGGGGAAGCTGCTGCAATTTAAGCCGTGCCTCATAACGCTCGGCATCGGAAAGATTCGCGTTGTCAATAATCTGGAATAGCGCCGCACGCTTTTTCGCGTACTTGGCCGCCAGGGCGCGGCGCTTTTCTTCACGATTAATCAGGGCAAGTTTTGCCATCTCTGCCTCATCAATTCTTGAAAGGAAATCTGAACGCGGCGAGTAGCGCTTTCGCTTCCTCGTCCGTTTTCGCGGTTGTGGTGATGCTGATGTTCATGCCGCGCAACGCATCCACCTTGTCGTATTCGATTTCGGGGAAAATGATCTGTTCCTTGATCCCCATGTTGTAGTTGCCGCGCCCATCAAAGCCCTTGCCCATCACGCCGCGAAAGTCGCGGACGCGCGGCAAGGCCACGCTGATTAGACGGTCAAGGAATTCATACATGCGCGCGCCGCGCAGCGTCACCATACAGCCGATCGGGTAATTGTCCCGAATCTTGAAGCCCGCGATGGACTTCTTCGCCTTGGTGATGACGGGCTTTTGTCCGGCGATTTTCTGCATGTCGCCCACGGCGTTTTCCAGCACCTTCTTGTCCGCGACCGCCTCGCCCACGCCCATATTGAGCGTCACCTTGGTAATGCGCGGCACTTCCATCACCGACTTGTAGCCGAAGCGGTCTTTCAACGCGCCGGTCACGTCTTTCTTGTACAAATCAAACAAACGAGCCATGTCCTAATTCCTTACACCTTCACGAGTTCGCCGTTCGACTTGAACACGCGAGCGCGTTGAGATTTCTTGCGGCCACCCTCAACCTGATCCACCTTGATGCGGATACGATCCGCCTTGCCGGTAGCCGGATTGAAAATCGCCACGTTGGAGACGTGAATCGGCATTTCCTTGTCGGTGATGCCGCCTACGATGCCTTTCAGGGGATTGGGACGGATGTGCTTTTTGGCAACGCTGATGCCTTCCACCAGCAGATAATCCGCATCCAGACGCTGACGCACCGTGCCGCGCCGTCCCTTGTCCTTGCCGGCGATGATGATGACTTCGTCGCCCTTGCAAATCTTGTTCATCAGGCGCTCCTTACAGCACTTCCGGCGCAAGCGACACGATCTTCATGTAACGCTCGGTACGCAGTTCGCGCGTGACCGGCCCGAAGATACGGGTGCCGATTGGCTCTAGTTTGTTGTTTAAAAGCACTGCGGCGTTGTTGTCGAATTTCACCACGGAGCCGTCGGGACGACGCACGCCCTTGGCCGTGCGTACCACCACTGCGTTGTAGATGTCGCCTTTCTTGACGCGACCGCGCGGCGCGGCATCCTTGACGCTCACCTTGATGACATCGCCAATGCCTGCGTAGCGGCGCTTGGAGCCGCCCAGTACCTTGATACACATTACCGAACGCGCGCCGGTGTTATCGGCCACGTCCAGAACCGTTTGCATCTGAATCATGTAAAAAACTCCAACTTATTCCGCAGCACGGACAGTCTTGGAACCCGTAAAGGGAGAAATCTGCGAGAAACCGTACCCAGACCGCAGGTACGAAAGAGGCGGGATTATCCATGTCGCTCCGATGCTTGTCAACGGATTTTCTCTATTTTTTTCACTTCTCCGGCAAAATATGTCATAATCCGTAACTGGTTTGACTTTACTCCCTTCGTTTCTCTGGAACAGGTAACTACGCTTATGGGAAACATCCTGCTGGCGCATGAATCAAAGACCGTGCGCGCTACCTTGAAAGCCTTTCTGAAACCCGCGCACAAGGTGTTGGAGGCATCGGACAGCGATGCGGCCTGGCACATGCTGGTTTTGCACAACGACCTGAACGCGGTCATTGCCGGCCCCGATCTGGGCATGTCGACCGGCATGGCTCTGCTGGAACGTGTGCGCCACAACACACTGTTGCGTTTGAAGCAGATGCCTTTTTACTTTATCGGCTCGGAGACAAGGATTGCGGAACTGGCTGCGGAAGCGACAAAAGCCCAGGCAAATGGCTTTCTGCATACCGGGATGAAACGCCAGGAAGTGCTGAGAGTGCTGCATCCTGCCATTGGCACGCTCGGCGCTGAAGAAAGCATGTCGCCCCCCCTGCCGACGATACCCACGCCCCCGCCCGCCCCCAAACCTGCGCCCAAGCCCGCGCCTAAGACGATGGAGCCGTTTGAGGCGCTGCAAATCCCAGCGGCCAAGCGGACCCTGAACACCGGCCTTGGCGAAAGCGCGCCGCTGACGCCCAACCTGTTTGAAAGCGCGGTCACGCGCCAGTATGCCTTTCCAGGACAAAAGGGCGCGATCCTTTGTTGCGCGATTGCCAACTATCCGGCTCTGGTCAAGAATCTGGGGCAGGCTACGGCGGTCAGCCTTGCGTCCAAATTGACCAAGCTGGCGCAGACCCGAATTGGCGGGAGCGACATCATCAGCCTTTACGCGCCTGGGGTACTGGCCATTTCGACGGCGGGCGGAACTTCGGCCGCCTGCGAAAAATTCGCGGCGCAACTGAAAAAGAACCTGGCCTCCGCAAAGATTGTGGTGCACGGCACGCCCTTGACCCTGTCAATCATTTCATCCCATGCCGCCGTTCCTGAAGATGGCGCGCTTTCCGGCAAGGAACTGCTTGAACTGGCAAAACATAGGCTTTTGCAAGCCTTGCAGAACGCCTATAACGCGGGGCGCAAATCCTGAGGGCAACCCTTCGCGTAGCTGTGTGGGCTGGCTACGCGAAGATTTTTGCCAGATCGTCCGCGTCGAACCGATAGATTCGGTTGCCGATTTCGTCCTTTATTTCGATTGCGCCTCGCTCGGTCAGAATCGCTTCTGCCTCTTTGCGTCCCCATGATTTGATGAGGGCGATCAGTTTTTCCCGATTGTCCGGGCAATGCCAGTAGACCGCCCGCCTGGGGAACAGTGCCAAGCCTGCCGGGGCATCCGCCTGCGGCAGGGCATCTTCCGAAAACAGCCGAAAGAGGAGCGATTCCGCTTCCAGTTCCAGCAATTCTTCGGGGCGAACCGTCTCTGCCAGACTGGTTAGCCGCGTCCAGCCATCTTTATCCAGCGTATCGGCGCCCGGCATCTTTTGCAGGAACAAACCTGCGGAAACGGCCTCATTGGCGGCGAGAAAGAGGCGCGCTTCCTGCTGTTCGGACTGCATGAGGTAATGGCTGAAAATGGCGGAGACGGTATCCCCCGCCAACGGGACGATGCTCTGATAGATGCTTCTTTCCTGCTCAAGCGTCAGCAAAAGCTGCCCCTCGCCAGCATTGTCCACTTTTCCCGCGCCCAACAGCAGTTCCGGCACGCTTGCGCCCTGCGGACACTGTTCTTCGGCGCGCGCCATGCCGCACAGCCGCAAGGCTTCATCGCAATCCACCAGTAACAGGGAAACCGCCCCGTTCCCTTTCAGTTGCAGGGTCAACCTGCCGGAACCTTTCAGTTGCGCGGCGATGAGTACCACGGTAGCGGCCAGTTCGCCGAGCAGGGATTCCACGAC
>JAISSL010000256.1 GCA_031273145.1 Zoogloeaceae bacterium
GCGGTTTCTATAAACCATCCTGTTTTGGCACAGAATGAGGACGAAAAAATGGTCATTGTCAGTACCTTTGCGGGCAGCGGCGAGGAAGGCTTTGCCGACGGAGAAGGAAGCGCCGCGCAGTTTTTCTACCCCACTGGCATTGCGATTGATGCGGCGGGCACTCTCTATGTGGCGGATTGGGAGAATAATCGTATCCGCAAGGTAACAACCAAGGGAGAAGTCAGCACCTTGGCAGGCGGAGAGGAAGGTTTTGCCGATGGCAAGGGAAGCGTCGCGCGGTTTGACCATCCTCACGGCATCGCCCTGGATACGGCAGGCAACCTTTACGTGGCGGATTCGTTTAACAACCGCATCCGCAAGGTATCACCCAACGGAGAAGTCAGCACGCTTGCGGGCGATGGCGAACGGAGCTTTGCCGATGGCAAGGGAAGCGCGGCACAACTTAATGAGCCTAATGGCCTCACAATTGACGCGACGGGCAATCTTTATGTCGCGGATACGTGGAACGCACGCATCCGCAAAATCACGCCAGATGGAGAGGTCACTACCTTTGCGGGTGGTGTCGACGACGGGTATAGCGAAGGAGATTTTGCCGACGGACAGGGACGCAACGCCCGATTTTATGACCCTTTTGACATCACGATTGACGCAGAGGGCATCCTCTATGTGGCGGATAGTGGGAACCAGCGCATCCGCAAGGTCACGCCGGATGGCGTTGTCACGACCCTTGCGGGCGGCAACAACGAAGGA
Source organism: Zoogloeaceae bacterium (assembly GCA_031273145.1). Taxonomy (GTDB): domain Bacteria; phylum Pseudomonadota; class Gammaproteobacteria; order Burkholderiales; family Rhodocyclaceae; genus Azovibrio. The sequence goes on from JAISSL010000256.1 coordinate 751, forward strand.
AAGCGTAGCTTTGCCGACGGCAAGGGGAGCAAAGCACGGTTTTTTTGGCCTTCCGGTATCGCGGTCGACGCGGCGGGCAATCTCTATGTGGCGGATACGGATAACCAGCGCATCCGCAAGGTCACGCCCGATGGCGTTGTCACCACCCTTGCGGGCAGTGGCGAGAAAGGTTTTGCCGACGGAGAGGGAAGCGCCGCACGGTTCTGTCGCCCTCGCGGCATTGCGATTGACGCAGAAGGCAACCTCTATGTGGCGGATGGTAACCACCGCATCCGCAAGATTGCTATTAAACGTCCCTGAATGCTCTGAAGGCAGATTCATTCAGGCCAACTTTCGCGCTTCTAAATGGGTGGATAGTTGATGCGCGTTATGGTCTGCAAGGCGGTTGAGGAGTATGATTCGCGGGTTATGCCCATTTTGTCGGGCAGGCGGCTTACTCAACCCTATCCGACCGGAGTTTTACAGATGTCCTACGAGAATTCCACCAGAAAGCAATCCTTTCTCTCCCAAGCTGTCCGCGCCATGAAATCCATCAAGGCAGGAACCGCAGTGCTGGCGGTATTGGCGGCTTGCGCGAGTTATCCTGCCTTGGCGCAAGATGATGGCGAAACGGTCATCGTCAGCACCCTTGCGGGCAGTGGCAAGCAAGGCTTTGCCGATGGCAAGGGAAGCGCGGCGCGGTTTAGCTACCTTGGCGGTATTGCAGTAGACGCAGAGGGGAACCTTTATGTGACGGATAACAGCCGCATCCGCAAGATCACGCCCGAGGGAGAGGTCAGCACCTTTGCAGGCGGCGAGTGTTGCTACTATGATAGAGGACGAATAAACCCGGCACGGTTTACTGACCCTATCGACATCGCCATTGACGCGACGGGCAATCTTTATGTGCTGGATCAGTGGAAGCCCAAAATCCGCAAGGTCACGCCAGAGGGGAAGGTCAGCATTTTTGTGGATGATGGTTTTAATGATCCTAATCGCATCGCGATTGATGCGGAGGGTAACCTCTACGTGTCGGAGGGAGGCCGCATTCGCAAGATCACGCCGGAGAAGAAATTCAGTACGTTTGTCTCCGCGAATTATGGAATTGCCGCCATTGCGATTGATGCTGCGGGCAACCTTTATGTATCGGATTATGATAACCATCGCATTCGCAAGGTAACGCCAGACGGGAAAGCCAGTACGCTTGCGGGCAGCGGCAAGGAAGGTTTTGTCGACGGCAAGGGAAGCGCGGCCAGGTTTAATTATCCTGCCGGTAACGCAATTGATGCGGTGGGCAACCTCTATGTGCCGGATAACGGGCGCATCCGCAAGATTACACCAGAGGGAAACGTGACTACGCTTGCGGGCAATGTCAAGAATCATGGCAGCATAGCAATTGACGCAGAAGGCAACCTCTACGTGGTGGATACGCAGAACCCCCGCATCCGCAAGATTGTCATCCAGCGTCCCTGAGTGCCCTGAGTGTCCTGAAAGCAGATTCATTCAGGCCAACTTTTCTGCTCTGATAAGATAGCGGCCTTCCGATTCTCTTTTTGTTTGTTATGGTGCCTCATCTTACGGTTGCGCTTTCCGGTCCGCTTCTGGAACTGGAGCAGCGTTTTCTCGCGCAAAGCGCCTTGATTGAGCAGTGGTTCCGCGCTTCCTGGCTGGAGCGCGCGCCGCCCTTCTACGCTTCCTGCGACTTACGCAACGCCGGTTTCAAGCTCGCGCCGGTGGATACCAACCTTTTTCCGGGCGGGTTCAACAATCTGAACCCGGATTTTTTGCCGCTCTGCGTCCAAGCCCTGATGAGCGCGGTCGAAAAGTTTTGTCCGGCAGCCTGCAAGCTGCTTTTGATTCCCGAAAACCATACTCGCAATGTCTTTTACTGGCAGAACGTCGCCTGCCTCGCGCTGATTCTGCGCCGCGCCGGACTGGACGTGCGGTTAGGCTCCCTGTCGCCTGAGCTGGTAGCGCCGCGCGCCATTGAACTGCCTTACGGTCAATCCCTGTTGCTGGAACCCTTAATACGACGCGGCAATCGTCTGGGGCTTGCCGACTTTGACCCCTGCGCGATTCTGCTCAATAACGATTTATCCGCCGGAATAGCGCCCATGCTGCGCGATTTGAACGAGCAAACCCTGTTGCCGCCCTTGCAGGCCGGTTGGGCAATTCGCCGGAAAAGCCGCCACTTTGCCGCCTATGACGAAGTGGCCTCTGAATTTGCCGACCTGATTGACATTGACCCCTGGCGCATCAATCCTGCCTTTGCGGTTTGCCGCGATCTGGATTTCAAGACCCGGCAGGGCGAAGAAGCCCTGGCGGATACGGTCTCCCAATTGCTTGCCGGCATTCGGGAAAAATACCGCGAATATGGCATTTCAGAGACGCCTTACGTGGTGGTGAAGGCGGATGCTGGCACGTATGGCATGGGGGTGATGACCGTCAAGGATGCGAGTGAAATCGTCGGCCTCAATCGTCGCCAGAGGAACCGCATGAGCGTCATCAAGGAAGGCTTGCCGGTGCGCGAAGTCATGGTGCAGGAAGGGGTGCATACTTACGAGACGGTGCGTGACGCAGTGGCCGAGCCGGTGGTCTACATGATAGACCGCTACGTGGTGGGCGGTTTTTATCGGGTTCATACCGCGCGGGGCAAGAATGAAAACCTGAATTCGCCCGGCATGAAATTCGAGCCGCTGGCGTTCGAGACCGGCTGCAATCTGCCGGATAGCGGCGAAAACCCGGACGCGCCGCCCAACCGATTCTATGCGTATGGCGTGGTCGGGCGTCTGGCCTGCCTTGCCGCCGCAAAAGAACTGGACGCAACCGAAAAAATGGCCGCGCCGCAAGAAATTGAAACGCCCTCGTCCGCCCTATTGACCCCTGCATGATGCGCCATAGCTTACGTTGTTCTGTGCCCAACTTTTTCGCCAGCCGAAGTTTTTTCTGGATAGCCGCCCTCTGCCTTGCCGCCTGCTCGGATGCGCCGCTCCTGACAAAGCGCGAATCTTTCGTCTTCGGCACACGGGTAGAAGTTCTGGTAGCCGGAGAAAAAGAAGCGCACGCGCAGGCGGCCATTGCCGCCGTACTCGCCGATTTTGACGCCTTGCATCATGCGTATCACGCCTGGCAACCTTCCCAACTCTCCGAGGTCAATGCGGCCATAGCGGCGGGCAAGCCGATTGAAGTCGGCGCGGAAATGGCGGGCTTAATCCGGGAGGCGCAGGAATATGCTTCTCTTTCAGGAGGACGCTTCGATCCGGGGATTGGCAAACTGGTCGCGCTCTGGGGCTTTCATGCCGATGAATTCGCCGCCCATCTGCCGGATGCAAAGGCGTTGCAGGCATGGCGGCAACATCCCGCTTCCATTGCCGAAATCCGGCTGGAAGG